>QEUY01000305.1 GCA_003577365.1 Chloroflexota bacterium
TGCCGCCTTGGAGGGCGGCGGCCTCTTGTTCCAAGCCCTGATCAGAACCATGGTCAAGGGTGTGGCCGAAGCTGCCGCCCAGATAGCTGGTCGCCAGCACTGCCACACCCTGCGGCAGCGCCGCGGCCAGGTCGTCCTGCACCGCCTGGAGCAGATGCAGCAGCCCGGTCAACTGGGTTTGCCATGCACTTTGCCATGCGCCGAAGGTGGGCGCAGGCGCAGCGGGCGCACTCAGATAAAGCAGGCTGCCCACGGGGCCATGCCGGTCACGGATGGCGGCGAGCTGCGCGGCGAGCGCGGCGCGGTCAGCCAGGTCGACGGGGTAGCTGGGCAGACCCATCCGCCCGGCAGCGGGTGAGGATGGGGCGGATGGCGATGACGGGGTCAGCAGCACCGCCGCATAGCCCTGCGACTGGAGGGCTGCGCCCACGGCGGCGGCCACGCCCTGGCCGTCGCCGGCCAGCAGCACGGCGCGATCTGTGGGCAACGGCCGGCCCGGCTGCGCTGGCGCAAGCGCCTGCGGCGTCACCAGATAGCGGAAGATCGGCGCGGTGTCTTCACTGCTGCCGGAGTTACTGTCGCCGGAGCTACTGTCGAAGTGAGCGTCGAACAAGGCAGGCGCGGGCTGCGGCGCGCCGGCCTCGCTCTGCAGATAGTCGCTCTGCAGATAGTCGTGCAGCACACCGGCATGGACGCTTAGAAAACGGCCCATCAACTGTTGATATTGCTGCATCGGCGAGCTGGGCATGAACGAGCCGGACATGCGCTCGCCTGGCCGCGCGCCGGCCTGCGTCGCGGGCGAAGTCACCGGTGCAGGCATCGCCGTGTCTGCCGGATGGTGGCCGTTGGCTGCGGCGCGGTCATATGCAGGCTGCGGCAACGCCGCAGGGACGCGCACCGGCACGGCGGGCGGCTCGCCTGCTTGCGCCGCGCGCCAGGGGCGCACCCGCCCGCCGTTGACCAGCCAAGTGGCGGCGTTCAGTTGCGCCTGCGCCGGGTCCTGATAGGGCGCGGCGAAGTTGAGCGCCGCGACCTCGCGGCCCTCGAAACAGGGGTCGAGCGTCAGGGGCAGCCCCTCGGCGGCAAGCTGCCCCAGCGCCTTGAGCAGCGCGGGCAGGTCATCCTCCCCCGGCGCAAGCGGCACGGCCACATGGGGCCGGTCGCCCAAGGTCTGGCCGACCAAGCTGCTGAGCACCCGGCGCGGGCCGGCTTCGACAAAGAGCCGCGCCCCGGCGGCGTACATCCCCTCGACCTGGGCCTGGAACAGGACGGGCCGCGCCAGATGTTCCGCCAGCAGGCGGCGCATGGCCTCCGGCTCGGCGGGGTAGGGGATCCCCGTGCTGTTGGCAAAGACCGGGAAGCGGGCCGGCGCAAAGGCAACTCCCTCCAGGGCCTGGGCAAAGGCGGCCTGTGCGCCCGCCACCAGCGGCGAATGGAAGGCACAGGCGACGGGCAGCCGCCGAGCGCGGATGCCCTGAGCTGTGCAGCGCTCTACCAGCGCCATCACAGCCTCTGCCGGGCCGGAGACGACCATCTGCGCCGGTGCGTTGACGTTGGCCAAGGTCACGCTGGGGCCGGCGCGGAGCAAATCCTCAACTTGCTCACGGCTCGCTTGGATGGCGGCCATGGCCCCGGCGTCGGAGCCGGCGGCGTCGGCCATGGCGCGCCCACGCGCCGCCGAGAGGGTCAAGAGGTCATCGCGCGGCAGCACGCCCACCGCCCAGAGCGCCACCAGTTCGCCATAGCTGTGGCCTGCCGCCATCTGGGGATGCACGCCAAAGCGCGCCAGCAGATCGGCGGCAGCCAGGCTGACCGCGCCCAGCGCAGGCTGCGCCAGACGGGTGTCGGTTAGCGCGGCTTGGGCAGCTTCGGCCTCCGCCGGGGTGAAGGCTGGTTTGGGATAGAGCGCACGGCTCAAGGCCATGGGCAGGTCCATGAGCAGATGATTGGCGCGCTCGACGGGTTCGCCCAGGCCGGGGAAGAGCGTGATCAGATCGGCCAGCATATTTGGGTGCTGCGAGCCTTGGCCGGGGAAGAGAAAGGCGACTGCGCCGTCGCGCGCCAGCGGCGTGGCGGCAAAATAGAGGCCGCGCGGGTCGCGCAAGGTCGTTGCACCGGCGGCGATGGCGGCGCGGGCCTGGGCCAATTTCGCCTGCGTTTCGTCGAGCGTGGCCGCGGTCAGCGCCAGCGTGACCCAAGACGAGTTGCCGGCCTCCGAGAAATGGCGTCGGTAGCGCCGGTAGAGCGTATAGGCCAGGTCGCGCAGGGGCGGGCGGCTGCCGATCTCCAGCCAGTGCGCCACGTCGTCCACCTGGGCCAGGCGCAGGCAAGAAATCGCCGGTATATTCCTCCAGGACGGCATGAAAATTGGTGCCGCCAAAGCCAAAGGCGCTGACCCCGGCGCGGCGCACCGGCTGGCGCGCGCTGGTGAGCCAGGGCCGCGGCGCGTTGTTGACATAGATCGGGCCGTCCTGGCCGCTGACCTGGGGGTTGGGCGTGTCGACCAGCGTGGGCGGCAGGGTCTTGTGATAAAGCGCCAAGGCGACTTTGATCAGCCCGGCCAGCCCCGCCGTGCTTTTGGTATGGCCGATCATTGACTTGACCGAGCCGACGGCCACCGAGGCGGGGGGCAACTGGGCGGGCGCGAGCAGCGTCTCCAGCGCCTCGATCTCCACCACATCGCCCAAGCGCGTGCCCGTGCCGTGCGCCTCGAACAGCCCCACCGAGCCGGGGTCGATCCCTGCCTTGGCATAGGCGCGGCGCAGGGCGCGCAACTGGCCCGCCGGGCGCGGCGCGGTCAGGCTGCGGTCGCGCCCGTCGCTGGAGCTGCCCACCCCCTGGATCACGGCGTAGATGGTGTCGCCATCGCGCGCGGCGTCGTCCAGCCGTTTGAGGACGATCACCGCCAGCCCTTCGCTGATGGCGATGCCGTCGGCGGCCACGTCGAAGGGGCGGCAGCGGCCCGCCGGCGAAAGCGCCTGCGTCTTGCTGAAAGACATAAACCCGAAGGGGCTTTGCACCGTGTCGGCCGCGCCCACCAGCGCCATATCGGTGGTCCGCTGCTCCAGATCTTTGACCGCGATGTCCAGCGCGGCCAGCGACGAGCCGCAGGCGGCGTCGACCACAAAGTTGGGGCCGCCCAGGTCAAAACGGTTGGCGACGCGCCCGGCCAACACGTTGAGCAGCATACCGGGGAAGGAGTCCTCGGTCCAGGTGGGAAGCTGCGCCTGGAGCGCGTCCGCCAGTTCGGGGGCCGCGTCCAGGAAATGGGGCAGATAGGCGCGGAAGGCATATTGAAAGCCGCGGTCGCCTAGCCCCCCGCCCACCGCCATGATGGCCGAGGTCGTGTCACGCGGGAAGGGGCGATCCAAATAGCCGGCGTCGGCCAAGGCGGCGCGCACCACCTCCAGCATCAACAACTGCATGGGTTCGATGGCCGGCAGCGAGTTGGGCGGCATGCCGTAGGCCATCGGGTTGAACGGGATCTCGTCGATGAAGCCGCCCCAGCGCGAATAGATCTTGTCGGGCGCGTTGCGGTCGGCATCAAAGTAGAGCCGCCAGTCAAAGCGGTCGGGCGGGATCTCGGCGATGGCATCGACCTTGGCGAGGATATTTTCCCAATAGCGCGCCAGGTTGGGTGCGCCGGGCAGCAGGCACGCCATGCCGAGGATGGCGATGCGGCTGGGGTGGGCGCGGGGGTGGGCGGGGCCGGCGTCAGGCTGGACCGCGGCCCGATCCATAGCGGCGCGCAAAATGGCTGCGCCGTCGTCCACCAAGCGTTGGTGCAGTTCGGCGACGGTGCAGACTTGGTCGCGCAGGGCCGCGACCTGGCCGATCATATACATGCCCTGGGCGTACTGCTCTTCTTCGTAGAGCTTGACGTAGCGTGGCGCGTCCGGCTGATGGGCCTGGTCTAGGTTGCGGTTCAGCCCCTTGCTCGCCATGCGCAGCCGGCCCAGGTTCAAGTTCTCCAGTTCGTGACGAATCTGTTCGGCCCCGGCCCCGGCGGCGAGCAGTTCACGCTTGCGCGCGTTGAAGGCATCGACAAAGGGGGTGGCCAGACAGCGCGTGATGTGGCCGGGGCCGGTTTCGACCAAGACGGTGCCGGTGCTGCGCCGCGCCTCCTGTTGATAGCGCGGGGTGATCGCACCTGCGGCCACGGCCTCCTGCGTGAAGAGATAGGCTGTGCCCATCAACATGCCGATGCGGACGCCCCGCGCGGCCAACGGCGCGGCCAGGGCGCCGACCATGGCGGCGGACAGCCCATCGTGAATACCGCCCGCAAACAGAATATGATAGTCGCTGCCGGGGCGGTCGCCGCTGCGCAGATGCGCCAGCAGCACCTCGACCATCGTATCCCAGAGCACGAAGCTGGCGCGCGGGCCGACATGCCCGCCACACTCGCGCCCCTCAAAGATAAAGTGGTGCGCGCCGCCGGCCAGGAACATCTGCAACAGCCCCGGCGACGGCACGTGTAAATAGGTGGGGATGCCTTCTTGTTCCAAGGAGGCGGCCTGGTCGGGCCGCCCGCCGGCAATGATCGCATAGGGCGGGCGTACGTCGCGGATCACGGCCAACTGCTCTTGGCGCAGCGCCTGGGGCACAAAGCCGAGAATGCCCACGCCCCAGGGCCGGTCGCCGAGGTGGGCCTTGACCTCTTCGAGCAGGGCGGCGACCTGGCCGCCGCGCATCAGCGCCAGGGCCACAAAGGGCAGCGCCCCGCCTTCGGCCACGGCCAACGCAAAGGCGGCGGTGTCGCTGACGCGCGTCATTGGCCCTTGGACGAGCGGATAGCGTGTGCCGTGGGCGCGGGCCAAGGGCGCGGCGGGGGAAAGGATATCCAAGCTTGCGCCGGTCTGGAGATGGTCATCGAGCGCGCGGTATAGCTGCTGGATCACCCCGGCCACGGTTGTGCCGCGGCGCGCCAATTCGGCGGCGAAGGCGACATCCTGGCCGAGCAGCCGCACCTGGCGCGGGTCATCCTCCCAGCCGCGGCGCGCGGCGATGGCCGCGCGCCAGGCGGCAACCTGATCCTTGGCCTGGGTGGGAGACATTGGCGCGGCGGCCAGGTTGCGCAGCTCGGCCAGGACGGGCGCGGCCGGCTCGGCGAAGAGGCGATAGGCCGCGCCCAGTTCGCTGCCCAAGACAACAGTCTCGCTGCCGTCCATGCGCGCCAGCCGTTCTTTGAGCGCGGCAGGCAGGGGTGATTCGCGCGTGAGCAGCAGTTGGCTGTCGAGCACGACGCCGGCGGCCCCGGCGACATAACAGGCGGCGACGGTATGCAACCCCACGCCGCCCTGGGCATAGATGGGGAGCGGCGCAAACGCGGCCAGCGTCTGGAGCAGGATAAAGGCCGTCTCTTCGCCCACGCGGCCCGCGGCCTCGTTGCCCTTGGCGATCAACCCCTCCACCTGCAGATCAAGTCCAATCTGCGCCTCGGCGCGGCAGGTAACTTCGAGCAAGACAGATACCCCGGCGGCGTGCGCGCCGGCCACTGCGTCCGTCACCTGGGCGGCGTCATCCGCGGGCAAAACGATGCAGTGCAGCGCGCCGGGGTCATGGGCCAGCAGATCGGCCAGCAGGCCGCGGCGGCGGGCGGGCAGCCGGAAGCCATAGTGCCGGGGCCGGGCATATTGCCGGACGCGCGCCAGCGCCGCGGCCAGGCTGGGCGCGCCATCCTCCGCTCCTGCAAATTCGAGGTCACAGATGCCGATCGCGCCGGCGCGGCTGGCGGCGATGGCGAGCGCAGGGTCGGACGAGCCAGGGGGCGTCAGGGCCAGGATGTGAAAATCAGTACGCATAGAATGGTCACACGCTCCCTACTCAAACGCGGGGACCGCTTGGCAGATGGCCGCGCGCAAAAACCGGCCATCGGTAGATGGAGAACAAACCAGGCAGATCTGTGATCGCTACGCACGGTCAAATATAGCGACCGGGCTGGACACGCCAGACCCACTCGCGACCCTCATTCTGCGGGGGCAGCAGGAGACCACAAACAGGATTGCTGGGGGAAGGGCAAGGAGAACCGAGTGCAGGAGCGATGGGGGGACGACGCCGGCTCAAATACAAAGAACACGGCGGAGGTGCGACGGGCAATCCTGATAGACGCAGAGCAGGACACTCACGGTCCGGCTCGCCTCGATATACTCAGATGGGCTGTGCCACGCTGCACAGAGGAGAGATACGGATCACACGGCCAGAACCTGACAAGTCTGACTATGCGGCCCGGTAGGCAGCCACAGTGATCGGATGCACCTGGCCGGACAGGTTGGTGACGGCATCGACGCCGAGGCCAGGCATGACAAGGAAGAAGACGGGGCCGCTACACCCCGGAGGGCAACCAACCGGCCATCGACCGGTCTGTCGCGCTATCTTAGCAGAGCCACGCGGCCTTGTCAACTGCGTTGGCTTCCCTGAGGCGGCCAGGCCGCTCACGGGCGCGCCGCCGCAGGTCTAGGCCCCAGTATAGCACGTCCTGCCCTGCCCAAACCTATCAGTTTCCTATCAATCCTGACAAGCCTGCACAGCCCGCGAACCGCAGCAAGGCGGCGCATCGGGTAGATGCACCGCCGGTAGAGTCAGATTGAGTTGTGCCCCTTGTGGAGCGCGGCCAAGCGCGCCGCCAGAAGGACGGTCAGCTATGCGAGCCGCGCGCATATCTCTGCGCCATGCGCCCCTTGGGCCGGTTGCCTTCAGCGCCGGTGGCGATGCCGTTTGCGGGGAGACTGTTCACAGCGATACCGTGATTTGCGCTGCCGGCATATGCGCCTTCCCCGCTATGTGTCCCATTGTGCACCCCATGGCCGCTGTGCACCCCGTTGTCGTTATGGCGTCCGTTCCCATTCGCCGCCCTGCCGGCGGGAACACGCCAAGCAGAGGGAATTTCAACCGCATCGGGCCGGGTTGAATAGGTGCGCAGGGCTTGCGTCACCATATGCCCCAGCATCAGATGGATATCCTCGATCTGCTCGATCGAATGGCTGGGCACAATCACCGGCAGGTCGACCAGCGCCGCCAATTGGCCGCCCTGATAGCCGCTCCAGCCGATGGTAAACGCGCCCGCCTGTTTGGCATAGCCCACGGCCTGCAGCACATTGGGCGAGTTGCCGCTGGTGGAGATGGCGATGACGACGTCGTCGCGCTGGAGGAAGTTCTTGAGCTGCTCCGCAAAGACGGTCTCATACCCACAATCGTTGGCGAGCGCCGAGAGCAGCGCCATGTTGTCGTTGAGGGCCATGACGCGGAAACGCGGATAGGCGGCTGCGCCGGCAGTGTTCTTGTCCAGGTCGCAGACCAGGTGGCTGGCCGTGGCGGCGCTGCCGCCGTTGCCCAAAACAAAGACAGCGCGGCGCTGCAGCCGCGCTTCATGCAACACTTCCACCACATAGTGGACATTTTCCCAGGGCATCCGCTCTAGGGTCGTCGTGATGCCGGAGGCATACTCGGCATAGAGGGCGAGTGGCGAGTCGAGCATTGGATTCCCTTCCTTGTGCACCGTTCTTTGGACAGATACCTGGCTGTGCGTTCCGGTGAGCCAACCTGCTCCACACAACACGGCTGGTTCAATGGGGCAACAGAGGGCGAGGGACATGCTCAGTCTAGCAGGCGCACATCACAAACCCGGTCACCGGGGAGTCACAGCCGGTCGCAAGAATAGGACTGCACAACCAGAGGGGATAGGAGGAGGGGCAGGAAGCGGAGCGGCCCGCGCCGGGCGGGCCGCTCCGACAGCTATTCAGACAGATAGAGGCCAAACGCGCGGGAACAGATCAGCAGGGAGAGTCGGGCGATGCGGCAAAGCCGGGGCCGTTCGGCGCCCAGCGCAGCCAGGCGCGCAGCTTCGCCAAGAGCAAAGCCAGCCCGACTGAG
>QEUY01000306.1 GCA_003577365.1 Chloroflexota bacterium
GGCGCACGCTGCGGCCAGGGCCAGACGCGCCTGGTCGACGGGCAGGTGGTCTACCAGGTCGACGTGGCGGGCGCGGCGGCGGGCTGCGGGCTGGACGGGCAGCGGGTGCGCTTCAGCGTGGGCGGGCGCACCATGAGGCCGCAGGGCGTGTGGGGCAACCAAACCGTGCAGGAACTGGCGCTGGCCCCGCAGCCGCGAACGCCGGGGCCGGAACCGGAGGGGGGAGATGTCTATCTGCCCGTGGCGCTGCAAGGGGCGGCTGCGCCGCCGCAGCCGCGGCACAACCGGCGCAGCCGCCCGTGTCGGCCTATCTGCCGCTGCTGGCGCGCTGAGTCGCCGGGATGACAGGTTAGCCGCCCGGGGGCCGGTCGCCGACCAGGATATAGGGCGACCAGAAAAAGGGGTGGGCGAAGAGCGGCGCGTCGTCTTGCAGCGGGCGGTCGCGCCGGGTCATCTGCCAGAGTTGGGCGATCTGCGTCTCGACGGCGGCGGGGGAGAGTTCATCCCAGGCGGTCATGGCGGCGCGCGCCTCGGCCACGGTGAGCGCGCGCAGCCGGCCCTGCGCCGCGGCCAGGGCGGCGGCGGGGTCGGGCGCGGCGGGGTCGAGCGTGGCAAAGAACCGCTCGACCAGCAGCCGTGTGGGCGCTTCGTGGACGCGCCAGAGCGTGACCAGCAGCGAGGGCGCCCCGGCATAGAGCAGGGCGCGCGTGAGGCCCAGGATTTCATCGCCGCGCAGCACCTGGCTGCGCCCCGTCTCACACGCCGCCAGCGCCACCAGGTCGGCGTCGAGCCGCAGGCCGGCCAGGATGTCGCCGGCCAAGAGCGGGCCGTCGGCAAGCTGCAGCCGCGAGGCCATCGGATAGGTCGGGTCAAACAGCCCGTGGCCCAAAAAACAGAGCGCGGCGTAGCCGCCCGCCTGGTCCAAGAGCGCCCGGCGGGTGGCGGCCTGGCCGAGCAGCGCCGCGCTGCGCCCGTGGCGGGTCTGCCCCTGCTCGGCCAGGCGGCGCGCCGCGCCCTGCGTCAGGCGCAGTTGATCGTCTTGGGGGGCCACCGCCAGGATGCCCCGGCGCGACGAGGGCGGCCGCGTGTGGCAGTAGTCGAGCAGGACGGTGGCGCTGGGCGCATAGACGAGGCGGCGGCCCGCGGCCAGCAGCGGGGGCGGCGCGGCCAGGTCGGGCGTCAGCGCGCCGATGGGCAGATAGTGCAGCGGGCCGTGCGGCACGAGGTAGACGGTCTGCGCACCCGCCAGCCAAGGCTCAAACGGGGCCAGCAGCGTGCGGTAGAGCGGGGGGAACAACTGGCGCGGCGGCTCCAGATAGGGCACGCCCGGCGCGGGCGTGAGGATGCCGCGGCGGCTGCCGTCGATGTGGTCGGCCAGATAGGCGCGCAGCCACTGGATCGAGGGGGTGGGGATGGGCTGCGCCTGCACGTCGTGGCGCGTCACGACCACGCCCCACAGCCGGTCGTCGGCGTCGCCCACATAGCTGAGCAGCGCGGCGTGCGCCGGCAGCCGTGCCTGCACCTGGTCGACGGTCAGCGGGGCGAGCGCGGTCAGCCCGGCCAGCGCCGGGTCGGCCAGTTCGATGCGCCGCTCCAGGTCGGCCAAGGCGGCGGCGGCCAACTCAGCCGGTTCGGCAGGCGGGGGGTCGGCGGCATAGGCTTGTTCGAGACGGGCGCGCAGCGCCGCCCGCTGCGCCAACAGCCCGGGCGCGACCGCGCTGCGCGGGCGGATGTCCGGGCTGCTGAGCAGTTCGGACAGGGTGCGGGCGCGGGCGCGTTCGCCGGCGTTAAAGGCGGCGGCGGCGTCGCCCTGCTGCAAGTGGTGCGTCAGCGGCGCAGTGTAGACGGCGTCGAGCAGGGCGCGTGTGCCGGCGCGCGCCGTGGGCGTGGTGACGCGGGCGCGCAGCGATTCGGCGCGGCCCACAGCCTGGGCATAGGCGGCCTGCGCCTGCGCCGGGTTGTCCTGGGCGGCGTGGAGGTTGCCGAGGTGGGTCAGCGCTTCGGCCAGGCTGAGGTCGTCGCCCGCCTGCTGCAAGCGGGGGATGGCCTGGGCGAGGGCGGCGTGGGCCGCTTGCCGGCGCCCTTGGGGCAGGTAGACGTGGGCCGCCAGGTCATAGAGGCTGATGGCCTGGTCGCCGGAGTTGTCGAGCGCTTGGCAGCGGGCGATATGTTCTTGGAAGGCGGCTTCGGCAGCGGCAGGGTCATGCAGCAGGCTGTGGGCCATGCCTTGGCCGTGAAAGCTTTTGGCGGCTTCCCAGGGGTCGCCGGCGGCTTGGGCGAGGGCAAGCGCGGCCTGATGGTGCGCCAGGGCCGTGCGCAGGTGGTCGCTGCGTCGTTCGGGCGGGACGTCGCGCTGCTCGACGCGGAAGCGCGCCAAAACGCCCAGGTTGTTGCGCGCCTTGGCCTGGCCGAGTGGGTCGCCGTTCTGCTGATAGCGCGCCAGGGCAGCGTGATAGAGCCGCTCGGCCTCGTCCCACTGGCTGAGTTCGTCGAGCACATAGCCCAGTTCGAGCAGGGCGCGCGCCTGGAGGGGTGGGGCGGGGGGCGGCTGCTCGGCCAGCAGGTCGCGCAAGAGGCGTTCGGCCGGGTCGAGCGCGCCCTGCTCGACGTGCAGGATCGCCTGGTGGTAGCGGCACTCCTGCCGCAGCCGGGCGGCGTCGCGGCGGCACAGCGCCGCCAGCAGGTCGCGACATTCGGCCAGCCGCCGGCGCTCCAGGGCGGCGAAAAACAGGTCGCGAAAGAGGGCAAAGCCGGCGTCCTCGTCCTGGGCGAAGGCGGCGGCTAACTGATCCGGCGTTTCGGCGTCCACGGTGATTTCCTAGTTTCGGGTGATTTCCGGCGCTGCCCCCGCACCGCTCAGACCGGCAGATCGGCGTGCGGGGACAGGGCGGCCTTGACCCAGCGCCCCGGCTCCCGGTCGGCCGGCGGCAGCGCCGCCTGCTTCACCCCGGGCGGCAAGCCGCGCTCCAAACCGAGCAGACAGCCTGCGCCGCGGGCAGAGGCCGCGCTGCGGCGGGGGAGAGCCAGGGGGCATGGCGGATGCATTTGAAGCCGGTTGATCGGTTGCGGCTTCAGCCTACCTGGTTGGGCGCGTCTTGTCAACGTCCACGCGGCCTGGCCGGCGGGTCGGCGAGGCTTCGGCAAGACCCGGAAATGCTGTCACGCCGCCGGCAGCACGACCTGCAAGACGGCGGCGTCGGCAAAGCGGGCCGCGCGGCGTGGGGCGATCAACTTCTGCACGATGGCCGCCGGCGTCTCCACCAACGCCCGCGGCGCTTGCGCAGCGACCTCAACCTCTACTGGGACGTGGCGCGCGCCGACCTCGATCGGCACGGTGATGAGCGGCACGGCGCGGACGAGGCCCCCGAAGCGCAGAACGACTCGGGGAAGAACGGAAAGGCGATGACCTCGCGCGGCGTGCGGCAGCAGGCCAGGTGTTAGAACGGTCTGCCTAGAACACTCTGGGCCGGACCATGGAGATGCCGGTCAGCAGCCCCAGGATGTAGGCGATCAGCATGACGATGACCACGCCTTCAAAGGAGATTTCGAACCCCATGACGCCCGCTCCTTTCTTCGCCCCATCGCTTTGGCGCTGATGTCGCTTCCGGCTGCGGATTTCGGTTTGGCCCTCTACTCCCTACTCGGCAGCAGATGCACCCTGCGTGACGCGCTGTACGGCGCATCCTGCATCTATCCAAACGCGGGTCGATACGCGCCCTCATCGCATTCCCAAGCCTCATTTTTCTGCAGATAAGCCCAATAGAGACGGGTCAGCCGTCCGTGCTCCACGGTCTGGGCGCGGGGACCTATCATGCTGAGGCTGTCACCCTGCGGCGGAGGAAAACGCAGGGAGGGCCACGAGATGGCTGCGAAACCCGGCCCGCCCACGCGTGTGGCGCGGGATCGTCGATCTGCGGTAGCATATGTTCATAGAGGAGCCGATTCGATGGTGTGGCGTAATTGGGGGAGCGCGGCGCGCCGCAGGTGGGCCGCACGCGAGGGGAGCATGAGCGAGGAGCGCACAGCGCAAAAGGCCGTGCCCGAGGCCGTCTGGCAGACCTGGCTGGCGCGCTGGGCCGCGGAGACGCCCATCCAACCTTGGGTGGAGGCGGCTGAGGAAGCGAACCCCGGCGAGCTATTGGCCGTGAGCGCTGCCTGCGCCCCGCTGGCGCGGCTGCTGGCTCGTCGCCCGCAGGCGCGTGACGGCTGGGTGCGCGCCCTGCGCGCGGCGATAGCCGCGGCGCAGGCGCAGCAGCGCCCGCCGCGAGCGCGCATTGTCGCCTTTGTCGAGGCCGGCGGTATCGTGGCCGGTGCGCCGGGCGCGCGCGACCTTTGGGTGGAGCGCTATCTGGCGCACAACGCGCCGGCCCGCGCCGCCGCCCAGTCGCTGGCGCGCCGGCTGGCCGAGCAGCGCCCTTGATCGCACACGCCTGCGCCCCGCGGCTTACGAACAAAGCGGCCTACGAACAAAGACGCACGCCGGCAAACAAATCGCCCCTTGCGCGCCGCCTCGGCCGCGTGTAGGCTGAGGGCAGCCCCTACGCCGGCCCGCAGCGCCTGGGCATCGATCCAGCAGAAGAGGCCCTTTCCAAGCCCGCTACAGACCCATTAGGAGTATGCCGACTATGGTTCCCCGCCTCGTTCGCTTGCGTCCTCCCTACCGGTCAGGGGTTGGCCCCATCGTCAAACCGCATATCCGGCCCAGCCGCCGCGCCCTGCTCGTCTACCGCGCCTGGCACCCCGTCTTGCGCGTCGCCGTGGTCATGGCGGTGGCGCTGTTGGCGGCGCTGGCGCCGGGGATGCAGGGGGCCGCGCTGGGGCCGACCCTGCTCTTGATCCTGGCCTATACCGGCTGGCTGCTCTTGCTGCACGGCGTCGAGCGACAGCCTTGGCTGAAAGAGCGCCCCGCAGGTCAGATGGGGCTGAGCGCGCTGCGCAAAGCCGGCGCCCTCGCCGGGCTGACGCTTCTGCTCTGGTGGAACCCAGGGCTGTCGCGCGAGGCCTGGCTGCTCTATCTGCTGCCCATGCTGACCATCGGCGTCGACTTAAACCGAGAATGGGCCGCGACGCTGGTCGGGCTGGCCATGGCGCTGGCGCTCTTCTCGCCCTTTGCCCACGCCGCCTATCGTGGCAGCCACTTGGCCTGGGGCGACCCGCTCTGGCTCTTGGCGCTGCGCGACGGGCTGATCCGCGCTCTGGTCGTCGGCTTCAGCGGGATCAGCACCTATCTGCTCCACCATGCCATTGCCTACCAATATCAGCGCATGGAGGTGATCAACCAGGAATTGGAGACCGTGACCTCGAACCCCGATTGGCGTAGCGCGGCCAATGGGCTTGCCCAGCTTCTGGACCGTCTCTTCAGCAGCAACGCCGCCAAGGTCACGGCCTATGTCCTCAGCCATCAGCCGGAGACCCAGACGATGCGGATCGAAGGCAGTTCAAACCCAAAAGGTGTGCAGTTGGCGCAAGAGCAGTTTCAGTTTCCGGCGGCGCGCGGCATCACCGGCTGGACCGCCGCACACCGCCAGCCCTGTTTTCTCAACGATACGCACGACGACCCCGAACAGCGTT
>QEUY01000307.1 GCA_003577365.1 Chloroflexota bacterium
TCTTTAAGTTCATCTGGGAAGCCTATCGACAAAGACAGTTCAGTGTACGCGTGCTCCTGGGGACCGGCGGCATGCCCAGCAGCCATGCGGCGATGGTCACCAGCTTGGCGACTGCGGTGGGCGTCCACTATGGCTTTAGCAGCGGTCTGTTTGCCATCGCCACCGTGTTGGCGCTGATCGTCATGTATGACGCGCGCGGGGTGCGCCAAGAGAGCGGGCAGCATGCGCGCATCCTCAACCAAATTCTGCGCGAGATGTTCAGCGGCCAGCCCATTAGCGAGCGCGAGCTGAAAGAACTCCTCGGCCATACCTCAATGGAAGTGTTGGTGGGCGGCATTGTGGGCATCCTCTATGCGCTGCTCGTCCTCCAGCTTGCCCCCTATCCGGTATCACCTTCTTAATTTTTATGATATTTTTCAGAAGAATTTGGCGGTGGGTCAGCCTTGTGATATGCTCTAGGCTATTATTCGTTTCTCGAAACTCTGGGTTCGAGGCGGTCGCCCACCCCTGGCGTGCGGCCGTTGCGGCTTGGCTGGTTGCTCGCCATCTCATCACTTGGGGTCGTTTGTGCAGCAGCTTTGTTCCAGCAACCGGACCGGCTTCTGTGTTTATCCATGCAACGGAGGCATTATGCGACGCGTAATTTTGATCCGGCCGCGGCGAGACGGTCGAATCCTCGGCAAAGCCCCAGGCTCGCCCTACACGCTCATGCGGCTGGCATCCCTGGTCCCCGACGAAATCCCTGTGGAAGTGTGGGATGAAAATGTGCGTGACCTGCCGCTGGACACCGTGCGCGAGGGTGACCTGGTCGGCATCAGCGCCATGACGGTGGACATCGACCGCGCCGAGGTGATCGCCCGGCGCGCCAGGGCGCAGGGCGCGGGCGTCGTGGTCGGCGGCGTCCATTCCACGCTTCTGCCGGAGCATGTGCAGACCTTTGCCCACAGCACCATGGTGGGCGAAGGCTATTTTACCTGGCAGGAACTGCTGCGTGACTTTGCCGCCGAGGGCATCAAGGGCATGAAGCCTGTCTATCGCGACGAAGAGTGGGCCAATCTGGAAGGCATCGCCACCATCACCGACCGCGTGATCCAGATGATGGACGAGAACAACAACTATTGGACTCCCTATCTGGAGATCACCCGCGGCTGCCCGCGCAACTGCTCCTTCTGCACCGCCATTCGCGTCAGCGGGCGGCGCATCCGGCTGCGCCCGGTCGACGAGGTGATCGACGAGATCAAGCGCCGGCGCATCAAACGCTTCTTCCTCACCGACGACAACTTTGGCATCAACTTCAGCACCGACCCCGACTACTGCGCCCACCTCTTTGAGGAACTCGCCAAGCTCGACCTGCATGGCTGGACCTGCCAGTCGGAGATGAGCATTGCCAAGCATACCGAGCTGCTGGAGATGAGCCGGGCGGCGCATCTGGACAAACACTTCATCGGCTTTGAGAGCGTTAACCCTGATAACCGCAAGGAGCTGGGCGGAAAGTCCAAGGGGATTGCGCTCAACGCCACTGAAGCCATCCGCACGATCCGCGCCACCGGGGTTGGCGTGGTCGGCCTCTTTGTCATGGGCTTTGACGAGGATACCCCGGCCACCTTCCAGGCTATGTGGGACTTTATCCGCACCAGCGAACTGGACAGCATCAGCACGACGATGCTCACGCCCTTCCCCAAGACGCCTTTCCGCGACCAGCTTGAGCGCGAGAATCGGCTGCTGGAGATGCCTTGGAACTATTACGACACGGCGCATGTCACCTTCATCCCCAAGAACTTTACGGTGGATGAACTGCGCTCGGCCTATGATTGGCTGTGCCGCAAGACCTATAGCCCCAGCCAGATCGTCCGGCGCGGGCTGCGCTCGCTCTGGCGCTACCCGCTGCGCCAGGCCGGCAAGAAGGCCTTTGGCAGCTTCAGCACCGACTACGGCTACCGCCGCACCTACGCCTACCGGCATATCTAGGCAGTGGGCAGTGCCGCCTTTGGCGGCTGTGCCAAAAGGGAGTAGGGGCAGAAGCAGAGGCAGCGCAGCGGACTCTTCTCTCTGCCCCGTACGGACACGGTGAGGGTGGCGACGCGCTGCACTTGCATGGTGTGAGGGGCCGTACGGACACGGTATACCGTGTCCGTACGGCCCACTGCCTACTCCGGCACTGCGAACCGCATCTCAGTTTCGGCACGGCTGGTACGCACCTCGACCGGCAGCGCCAGATTGCGAAAGACACGCAGCGCGGCCTCATTGTCTGCCTCGATCACCGCTACAATCGTCCGCAGACGCATCTGCTTGGCCAGCAGCACCATGCGGCGCAGCAGCTCTGTGCCGACCCCACGGCCTTGGTAATCGTCCCGGATCACGACGGCGGCTTCGGCCTCCGGGCCGTCCGGCTCGCCCGGCGGGCGGCCCAGCCGCGCCACGCCCACGATCTGCTCCTCCCCCGCGGCGTCGACCTCCACTGCCGCCACTGCCCCGCCCAGCGTCCGGTTGTCGACATCGGCCAAAGCGCAGGCGGTCGACCATTTCAGCTCCTCGCTGAGATTATCCGGGTTGAAATGAAAACGCCGCCGCCGTGACTCCGAAGACAACCGGTTAAATAGGTCGACGAGCCGGCCTGCGTCGTCGGGCCGGATAGTACGCGCGCGCAGGCGCGCGCCGTCGCGCGTGGTAAACCAAGGCGGCGCTTCCGCCAACGTGCCTGCATAACGTTGCATGGCCGCGACATCAGACATAGAGATGCTCCCATAGCTGTTCGCAGGTAGACCACGTTAGATCGTTGAGAGTAGACACCTCTGCGCACGGCGGGCCTGGCTGGATCGCCAGCAGGCCGGCCAGGGCGGCGCTGCCCGCCAGTTTGCCCACGGCGATGCTGGGCATGCCGGCCCGGCGCGCGGCGGCAATGCCGTGAACGCTGTCTTCGATCACCAGACAAGCCGCCGGGGGCACGCCTGCCGCGGCCGCCGACAAGTGAAAGAGCGCAGGGTCCGGCTTGCCCCGTGGCAGCGTCGCGCCCGACATCAAGCTGACAAAGTAGTCGCCCACCCCCAATTTCGCCACGGTCGCGGCGATGTTCGCCATCGGGCCGGACGAGCTGATCACCTGGCGCACGCCCGCCTGATCAAAGCCGGCCAGCCACGCCTGCACGCCGGGCAGGAGCTGTAGATCGGCCTGGGCCAAAAGCGCGCGAAAGGTCTGCTCTTTGCGCCGGGCCACGTCGTCGATCCGCGGGTCCAGGCCATCGACCCCCAGCAGTTCGGTGAGAACCGAGCGGTTGTTGCGCCCAAAGCCGGCGATGAACATCTCATAGTCATAGGCGATCCCCTGGGCGGCCATCGTCTGCGCCCAAGCCTGAAAATGCAGTTCTTCCGTATCGGCCAACGTGCCGTCCAAATCCCACAAGACCGTGCGCATCCGACCCTTTTCCTCCGCGATGCTTACACCTAAAAGCGTTTGTTCGGCCCGCGCGCCGTGCCTGCGGCGCGCGATCATCGCTAGTGTGCCCCAACTCTGGACATGCGCCAAGTAGCAGTCGCGGCGGAGACCCCCCATCCGGCGCAAGCGTTCGGGACCAATGTCCCCTTGCCTGTTACCCAACGCTACCGCGCACACGTTCCCAAGGGCTTGCTGCCCAATTGTAACCCGTCCCTAGCATGCGGAATTGAAGGAGTTCTGAAGTGCTGGCGAGGCGGTAACCGATGGAAGAGGGGAGAGACGAGCGCAGAAACACAGCTACCCCCTACAACACCCTAGCCCCGCTTGGAAGCGGGGCTAGGTCGCCACACAGAAAGGAGAAACACAAGGAGAGGAACCGTTAATCACCCGTCATGCAGATCAAATGCGGGTAGAAGAGTAGCTTGTTCGTCGATCCAGGCATGTGCCCGTTCCAGCGCCTCGGCTTCGTTAAAGCCGTGCGCTTGATAGACCAACCCTGTGCCGTCGTAAACCTTGGCAACAGCCCCGTCACCCTCTAGCCCGACCACAATTTCGTGCAGCCGGTAGACGACTCGGCGTGCCAGGGCTTGGGTGAACAGAGAGACGCCTAAGGAACTTTCAGCCGTGAGCCAGTTGTCGACCGACATCTTGAACCTACCTGCGTCTGTCCCGTTGGGCTGTCTCGTTGGTTGCCCCCAGTGTAATCCGTTCTGCGGGCGGGCGCTAGGGACAAATGTCCATGTTCGAGAGGGACACCTTCCCCTTGTTTCAGGCAGGAAAGGACGCACAATGGATGATTGGCAAAAACGCTTTAACCCTCGCGATAGACACCCCCGGTCGATGTGCTATAATGGCAGCGTGCGCCCTGACTCAGGTTCCGCCATGCGCCTTGCACTTTATGCTTTGCCAATGCCGCCTTGCCGCGGTCGATTGCCCAACTTTCAGAGTTACCCCAGGAGTCTCCTATGTCACTTCGTATCGCCATGATCGGCGCGGGGTCTATCGGCTTCACACGCAAGCTCATGCACGACATCCTGGCCGTGCCGGAGCTGGCCGGCACGACCTTCGCCTTGATGGACATTTCCGAACGCAACCTGGCTATGGTCCAGCAGTTGTGCGAGCGCGACATCCGCGCCAACCACCTGCCGGCCCAGATCGTCGCCACCACCGACCAGCGCGAGGCGATCCGCGACGCCGACTATATCATCTGTACCATCCGCCAAGGTGGGCTGGAAGCCTTTCAGACCGATATCGACATCCCGCTCAAGTATGGCGTCGACCAATGCGTGGGCGACACGCTCTGCGCCGGGGGCATCATGTACGGCCAGCGCACGATCCCGGCGCTGCTCGACATCTGCCGGGACATCCGCGAGGTCGCCAAACCCGACGCCCTCTTCCTCAACTATTCCAACCCCATGGCGATGAACGTCTGGGCCTGCAACACCTATGGCGACGTGCCGACCATCGGCCTCTGCCACGGCGTGCAAGGCGGCCACTGGCAGATCACCCGCTGCATCGAGCATTGGGCCAAGCAAGAGGGGCTGATCGGCCCCGACGAGACGATCCACCGCCGCGAGGTGGACATCATCTGCGCCGGCATCAACCACCAGACCTGGTATATCCAGGTGCAGTGGCGCGGCATGGACATGACCCCGCGCATGCTCGAACTCTTCGAGATGCACCCCACCTATCCGCAGACGGAAAAGGTGCGCATCGACATGATCCGCCGCTTTGGCTATTACACCACCGAATCCAACGGCCATGTCAGCGAGTATGTGCCCTGGTATCGCAAGCGCGTCGACGAGATCCCGCAGTGGATCGACCTCTCCAGTTGGATCAACGGCGAGACAGGCGGCTATCTGCGCGTCTGCACCGAGGGGCGCAACTGGTTCGAGACCGACTTCCCCAACTGGCTCAAGGAAGAACCGCCGGTGATCGACGCCGCCAAGCGCAGCGAAGAGCACGGCTCCTATATCATCGAGGCGCTGGAGACCGGGCGCATCTACCGCGGCCATTTCAACGTGATGAACGAAAATCAGATCACCAACCTGCCGCGGGGCTGTGTGATCGAGATCCCCGGCTATGTGGACAAGAACGGCATCAACATGCCGGTGGTGGGCGATCTGCCG
>QEUY01000308.1 GCA_003577365.1 Chloroflexota bacterium
CTTGTCGACATAGGCCAGCGCCTCTTCGACATTCCCGGCCTTGTCCATGGTGGCGGCCAGGTTCACATAGCAGTTGTAGAGCATCTCCTCAACCTGGGAAGCCTGAAATGTGGGCGCGCTCTGCTGCAGACGCACCAGTGTGTCCGCGGCCGTCTGCCAATCGCCCGCCTGGTAGGCGGCCAGCGCATCGGCGAACAGTTGCTCCTGCTGCGGGCTGCCGGTGGCGGTCGGCCCTGCCGCCGCGGGCGGCGCGGTCGATTCTTGGCCGGGCGGCACTGCCGCCGCGGGCGTGCCGTCGCCCTCCACCGGCTGGCCGCTCACCGCCGCCTGGTTTACCAGGTTGCTGATCCCCTCCTGGGCGGTCGTGTTGCCGGGGTCCAACACCAACACCCGCTGATATTCGGCCAGCGCCTCTTGCAGCCGGCCCTCGGCGCGATAGTCGATGGCGCGCTGTAGGGCAATGCCCACCTGCTGGCGGCGCTGAATTTCCACCTGGCGCTGCCCGGCCTGAATCCCCAGCACCACCGCCACGATGATCAACGCCGCAGCCAAGACTGTCACCGGCCCAATCACCCACAACACCCATGTGGGGAACATCCCGTCGCGCGTTTCGTTAGACATGAGCCTTCATACCGCACTCTCAATCAAGGAATTCCAGGCAAACAATCAAGCTCAAACAATCAAGCTTAATCCGCCGGCGTATAGGTCAACAGCTCACGGCCCGCGTCATCTTCCAAGCGGATGCGCAGCGCCGGGCCAAAGCCGACCCGTTTCAAGACCGCGCGAAAGGAACGCTCCGGCCCCAACGCCACAGCCATGCGCCGCGTGACCCCGCCGGCCCCATCGTCCACCACCAACGTACCTTGGATCGACGTGGGCGCGTAGAGCGCCACAGCTAGCCCTTGGGCCAGCGGCGTCACGTTGAGCGCCGCCGACCGGTTGGCATAGACCATATCGCCAATGCCATGCACCGGATACCAACGCTCCTTCCAAGAGACCATTCCCTCTGCCGGCAGCGAATAGGGCACAAAGAAGCTGGGCGCCAGCCCGCCATGCAGTTCGACATAGGCCGAATCGTCATCCGTATAGGTTTCGCTGCCGATGGCCCGCCGCCAGCCTAGCCCAAAGACTTTGCTGCCGCGCGCTATCTGTGCCGGATAGACGCGCACCGCGCCTGCGTCGTAAAACGGGTCATAGACCCCGACAAACGGCCCATGCGCGGCGGGATACTCAAAAAAGCCCAGATAGTGATCCCAGTTGCCCAGCCGGCTCAGATCGCGGCCAAAATAATCGGGCCAGGTGAAACGCTGCCGCGCCCCCGGCAGCGCCGTATCCCCTGTGCTGTGGACGGTCATGATCTCGCCGGGGATGACAAAATGCAGCTCGGCGCTGGGCCGGTTGCCCGCGCCGGGCGCCAACATCGCCGTCTGCCAGTAGCTAAAGAATACGGTATGCGCTGCCAAATTACGAATCGCCGGTTCGATCTCCAGATAGGCCACATTCGGGGGCAGCGTGACCGTGATCTGGGCGGAGAGCAGCCGCCCATCCTGCGGCGTGGCGATGGTCACGCCGGCGGCGCCGTCATCTAGCGTAAACGGTGTAACCTCCCACGGAGTTCCCCAGTCGTAGCCATGTTCGATCACCGGCAGGCCCCACTCCAGCCCGCCCAGCCCCAACCATCCCCCCTGCTTGGGCGGGCCCCAAGGCGACGGCTTAACCACGTTGTTTTGATAAAACATGGTGTCGCCGCTCGGCTTGTGCAGCACCTGCCAGATGCGCCCGCCCAGTTCGGGCAAGATGCTCACCTGCAGATAGTCATTCTCCAGCACCAGCAGTTGATAGTCGCGCACGCTGGGCTGGGGCGCTTCGGCCAGAAAACGCTCCCGGTCGAAGACCTGATAGGGCCAGCGGTAGACGGGGTCCACGGCGGGCGTCTGATACTTCTCTAGAGGATACGTGGGCAAGGCCACTTTGGTTGTGACAATGCCGGCGCTGCCCGTCTTCTGCGGCGCGGCATAGGGCATCACCACGATCTGGCGGCGGCTTTCCCCCACCGCGCCCGCCGGGTCACGCACCTGGCCCACGACCTCATAGGTGCCCGGCTCGCCTGCCACCCAGCTAAAGCGCAGCTCCGGCCCTGGCAGTTCCTTTTGCTCGCGCCAGCCTGTGTCCGCGCCCTCAATCGCGAGGCGATAGGCGGCAGCAGGTGCGCCCCCGGCGGCGGCCACGCGTACCTCGACCACGTCGCCCGGCTGCACATTCCCCGGCGGCACATCCCCTGCCGTGACCACATCTAGCAGCACCGCCGGGCCTCCCGCCGGCGGGGCCGACACCGGCGCAGAAGAGAGCGCCGTGCAGCCGCCGACCCACAGCGCCGCCAGCAGGCTCATAAGCCAGATATTCAGCCCGCCAACAGCACAATGCCGCGCCCGATGCGCGGCAGGGAATCGCAGTATCTTCATAGCTGCCATTATACAGCCGGGCAGGGCAGGGTCCGAATCGGAGAACGGAAAGCAAAAACCGCACGGACACGATAGTTGCCGCGTCTCACAGCTTGTAGGGACAGGCCCCCGTGCCTGTCCGTGTGCGCCTGTTCGTGTGGTGCGGGCCGCCACAGGGGGCGGCCCCTACGACTATCCTTGCGAGATCAAGCAATTATCGTGCCCGTACGGGGCAAGTCCATAGAGAGGCGGCTAGGCTTGGACGCGGGCCGGCTCGCGCAGCCCGGCGGCCTCGCGCAACTGCGCCGCCCGGCTGGTGTCCTCCCAGGGCAGGTTGATGTCATCGCGGCCAAAGTGCCCATAGACCGCAGTCTGGCGGTAGATGGGCCGGCGCAAATCCAAGTCGTGGATGATCGCGCCTGGGCGCAGGTCAAAATGCTCGGCAATCAACTGGGCAATCTTTTCATCGCTGATATGGCCTGTGCCAAAGGTCTCTACGTTGATGCTCAATGGGCGCGCCACCCCAATCGCATAGGCCAACTGAATTTCACAACGGCTGGCGATCCCCGCGGCGACAATATTCTTCGCCACCCAGCGCGCGGCATAGGCCGCGCTGCGGTCGACTTTGGTGCAGTCCTTGCCGCTAAATGCGCCGCCGCCATGACGCCCCATGCCGCCGTAGGTATCCACGATGATCTTGCGCCCCGTCACCCCGGCGTCACCCATCGGCCCGCCGACCACAAAACGCCCGGTAGGGTTGGTGAAGATGCGCAGGTTCTTGTCCACCAAATCGGCGGGCAGCACCGGGTCGATCACCTTCTCGATCAGCTCGCGGCGGATCTCGTCTTGCGTCACATCGGGGTCGTGCTGGGTGCTGATCAACACCGTGTGGATGCGCTGCGGCTTGCCATAGGCGTATTCAACCGTCACCTGGGTCTTGCCGTCGGGGCGCAGCCAGGGCAGGATATCCTGCTTGCGCACCTCGCTCAGCCGCCGCGCCAGCTTGTGCGCCAAATAGATGGGCATGGGCATCAGCGTCGGCGTCTCGTCACAGGCAAAACCGAACATCATGCCTTGGTCGCCCGCACCCACCGCCTCGATGGCGTC
Source organism: Chloroflexota bacterium (assembly GCA_003577365.1). Taxonomy (GTDB): domain Bacteria; phylum Chloroflexota; class Anaerolineae; order Caldilineales; family Caldilineaceae; genus QEUY01. The sequence goes on from QEUY01000308.1 coordinate 3,549, forward strand.
TTCGTCGCGCATGTCACCCTCTTTGGCCTCCAGCGCCTTGTCCACGCCCATGGCGATGTCGGGGCTTTGGGCCGCAATGGCGATCTGCACGCCGCAGGTGTTGCCGTCGAACCCCTTGGCGCTGCTGTTGAAGCCGATCTCGTTGATGACCTGGCGCACCAGTTGGTCGAAATTCACAAAGCCGTTGGTCGTGATCTCGCCTAAGAGCATGACAAACCCCGTTTTAATGGCCGTCTCGCACGCCACGCGCGAGTTGGGGTCTTGGGCAAAGAGCGCGTCCAGCACGGCATCGCTGATCTGGTCGCACATTTTGTCGGGGTGGCCCTCAGTCACCGATTCGCTGGTGAACAAGAGGCTCGGCGACGTCATAAAGGTGGTGCTCATCGTTTTCTTCCCTCCTTAGTCCCTGCGCTTCGCGCCTGGGCGGCCTAGTGGCCTGTGCCCAGGCTCCACTCGTTCAAATACGATTCCTGCTCGGCGGTCAACGTGTCGATCGCCACCCCCATCGCCTTGAGCTTGAGCGCGGCGATCTCGCGGTCGATCGATTCAGGCACATCATAGACCTGCCCCTGCAGCGTGTCGCCATGCTTGAGCATATACTCGGCGGCCAGCGCCTGGTTGGCGAAGCTCATATCCATCACCGCGCTGGGATGGCCCTCGGCGGCGGCCAGATTGACCAAACGCCCTTCGCCCGCCACATAGATGCGCCGCCCGTCCTCCAGCAGGTACTCATCTAGGAAGTCGCGCACGCGCGTGATCTTCACCGCCATGGCGCGCAGCGCCTTCATGTTGATCTCCACGTCGAAGTGGCCGCTGTTGGCGAGGATCGCGCCGTCGCGCATCACGTCGAAATGGGGACGGTCCATCACATGAATGTCGCCCGTGGCGCTGCAGAAGACATGGCCTTCCTGCGCCGCCTGCTGCATGGGCATGACGCGGAAGCCGTCCATCACCGCCTCCAGGGCGCGCAGCGGGTCCACCTCGGTCACAATCACGTTGGCGCCCATGCCGCGGGCGCGCATGGCAATGCCCTTGCTGCACCAGCCATAGCCGCCCACCACAAAGTTCTTGCCTGCCAACAGGACATTGGTGGCGCGGATGATGCCGTCGATCGTGCTTTGGCCCGTGCCATAGCGGTTGTCGAAGAAATGCTTGGTCATGGCGTCGTTGACCGCGATCACCGGGAAGCGCAGCTTGCCCTGGGCCGCCATGGCGCGCAGCCGGATCACGCCCGTGGTCGTCTCCTCGGTCCCGCCGATGACATTGGGCAGCAGGTCGTTGCGCTGCGTATGTAGCATCGCCACCAAGTCCATGCCGTCGTCCATGGTGATATTGGGGCGGATGTTCAAGACCGAGGCCATGTGCCGGTTGTATTCCTCGGTGGTCTCGCCCTTGATCGCATAGACCGGCATCTCGTAGTGGACGACCAGCGCGGCGGCGATGTCGTCCTGCGTGCTGAGCGGGTTGCTGGCGCACAAGGCCACCTCGGCCCCGCCCGCCAACAGCACGCGCATCAGGTTGGCCGTCTCCGAAGTGACGTGCATAGCCGCGGCCATGCGCACGCCCTTGAAAGGCTGCTCCTTGCGGAAACGATCCTCCAACAGCCGCAGCACCGGCATCTCGCGCACGGCCCATTCCATGCGGAAGCGTCCGCGGTCGGCCAGCTTCAGATCGGCGATGTCGTAGGTCAATTCTTTGGTTCCAGCATTCGTTTCTGCGGTCATCAGATCCAAACTCCTTGTGTTCAAGATAGCAGTCAGTCGTCAACAATTAGTCGTCAATAGTCAGTCGTGGCGCTGTGCGCCGCTCCTTCTGGCCTTTGCGGTTCTATCTCCCTCCGCCGGCCCACGCCCTCCCAATAGGCGCAGTGGACGGCGAAGCCGTGCCGGGCATAGAGCCGCTGCGCGCCCGTGTTGGCCTGCGCCACATTCAACACGATCGTAGCGACGCCGCGGCCGGTCAACTCACGCACAATCGCACGCAGCACAGCGCCGGCCCA
>QEUY01000309.1 GCA_003577365.1 Chloroflexota bacterium
GCCGCTGACTTCCTCGCCCGCGCTGATCGCCTCTGTCGCGGTGATTTCCTCGGTTGAGGCGGGTTCTTCTGCCGTCGTCGCGCCGTGGACATGCCCGGCCTCGGCGGTCGCCGTCATCTCGGCGCCGGTCGTCAATTCTGCTCCGGCGCTGAGCGTTTCGGTCGATGTCAGTTCCTCGCTGGGCGTCAGCTCTTCGCTCGCAGTGAGTTCCGCGGCGGCGGCCATCTCCTCCGTGCTGGTGACCTCCTCCGTGCCGGTGATCTCCTCAGCCCCGGCAACCTCTTCGGTCGCAGTGGCCTCTTCGCTGGGGGTGACTGCTGCGGTTTCCGTGATCGCTTCCCCGGCGGTAGTCTCCTCGGTCGCCGTTACCTCTTCGCTGGCCGTTACTCCCTCCGTTGCTGCCACTGCCTCAGCCGCGACCGGGGTTTCGGTCGCCGCCACTTCCAGTGTCGCCGCCGCGATAGGTTCCGGCGCGGCCAGGGTAGCGATCAAGGTCGGTGTGGCCGGCGCTGCGGGCGTGGCCTTCTGCCCGCCGCAGGCGGCTGCCACCAGCATCAGCGCCAACAGCGCCAATGAGGTCGTCAGAGTCTTCAGAAGAGTGAGCCTCCGGCGCTTGGCCGGCGCAGAGGGCTGTGAGCGATGGTGCATCCGTGCATCTCCTTGTGTTGAAAGGCGGAGCGCGCCCAAGGCGCACCCGCCACGCTGTTGTGCGCGACGCCGAGCTTCCTCGACATGACGCTGGGTGTGCTAGCTGCGCTCGGCCAACTGGCCGACAAAGGGATTGGTGAGACGTTCCGTCCCAATCGTGGTGGCAGGCCCGTGCCCGGGGTAGACCACATAGTCGTCGGGCAGGGTGAAAAGCTGCTCGCGAATGCTGCGGAAGAGGGTCGGCCCATCGGCGCCAGGCAGGTCATAGCGCCCGATGCTGCCCTGGAAGAGCGTGTCGCCGGCGAAGACCTGCCGCCCGGCATGGTGGACAAAGACGACATGCCCCGGCGCATGGCCGGGGGTAAAACGCACCTCGAGCTGCTCGCGGCCAAACTGGATGATCTGGCCGTGCTCTAGATAGCCGTCGGGGTCGCGGATGGGGTCGACCTCAGAGTCGAGCCAGAGACGGGCGCGTTCGGGCACATCACGCAGTACCGGCAGGTCGGCGCGATGCAGATAGAAGGGCGCGCCGGTGGCGTCGCGCAGCGTATCCACTGCCATGACATGGTCCATATGGGCATGGGTGTTGATGATGGCCGTAATCGTCAGCCCGGCCTGCTGGATGACCTTGAGGATGGCACGGCCGTTGTCGCCTGGGTCGACGACGACACCTTGGTGCGTGGCCTCACAGCCCAAGATATAGCAGTTCTCTTGCAGCAGACCGACGGTCAAGCCTTTGACAAGCATAGGCAGTTTATTCGTCTTCGCAGTGATGGGTGATGCCGGATCGGGCCCTGTCCGTCACGCTGGAGGTCGTGCCGGGCGCACAGCAGGGGCTGTCGCCGTGGCACAGCCAGGTGTTGCTCCAGGCGGTGATGGCCGCGATCACGTCGTGCAGCTCCGCGCCCATTTGGGTCAGGCTGTATTCGACGTGGGGGGGGATGGCGCTGACCTGGACGCGATGCACCAGCCCTTCTTCTTCGAGCATCTTGAGCCGGCTGCTGAGCGTGCTGGGGTTGACCCCGCCCAGCGCCTCTTGCAGTTCGCAGAAGCGGCAGGTGGGCCGGTCCAGCAGATGATGGACGATCTGCAGCGTCCACTTTTGGCCGATGATGCGCGCGGCCTCGTCGACGGGACAGAGGAACTCCTCTAAGCTGGATTGGATGCCGGAGGCACGCGTGAACGTGTCCGGTGCGGCGAGTTGGTGCATAGTTTCCACCCCCAAAACAGATACAAAATCTGACTAATGCTATATCAATCGTAGTGGAGTGTCAAACCAGGGGCCAATTCCGGAAGGCCAGGTACGTCAGCGCGGCAGCCGCTGCAGGCGCAGCTCATCGCCCGCCACCTCCAGCCGTGGGCGGTCGCCGCTGCCGTCAAAGGGCAGGTCAAACTCGCCGCGCACCAGTTCGCCCGCCTGCCATTGGCCGGTCGGATAGGACTCCCCGGCCAAAGGGTCTGTCAGCGTTTGGCTGCCCAGGCGCAGGCTAAAGCGCAGATCGCCGGGCCAGGCCGCGGGCAGCGGGTCGGGGGCTTGCCACAGCAGCGTGACATGCACCAGATCGCCGGGCTGGAGCGGCGTCTGCGGCGCGTGGCTGAAGCCTTTGCGGTGCAGGTCATAGCCCACCAGCGTGACCGGTCCCAGGCTGCGGCCCACGCGCACGCGGATCGGCGCCACGCCCGCGGACACAGGCCGCGCCGGACGCACCACCCCGACTGGGCCGAGCGTGTAGGCATCGCCGCCGGACGTGGCGAGCCGCGCGCCGCTGGCTTCGTCGTAGACGGCGACGATCAGCGTATAGTCGCCGGGCGGTGTGCCGGGCGGGATCGTCAGCCCGTGGTTGTCGTCCACGATCTCCCCCGCGGCCCAGGTGTCGGTGGGCCGCGCGCCGCCGGCCGGCGCGGCATCGTGCTGGGCGATGACCTGACGGCGCGCGTCGAGCAGTTGCACGCTCACCTTATAGCGTGCCGGCAGCGGCGCGGATGCGCGCCAGCGCAGCGCCACCAGCGCGGTTTGGCCGGAGGCCACCGTCTGCGGCTGGTGGGGTTGGCAGTGCGCCAGCAGGTCGAGTGCATCGCCAAAGGCGGCGGGCGGGGTCAACTCGGCGCAGGTGAGGGCCTGGGGTCGAGTATAGACCACAAAACGCATGTTGCCCTGCCAGCTTTCCAGCCCGCGGAAGGCGTGCTGGTCGAGCCAGCTTTCGACGATGCGCTGCGGGTCGGCCTCGTCGGTGGCCCAGAAGAGCGCAAAGAGTTGGCGTTTGCCCGCGACGGCGGCCTCGAGCGCGGCTTGGGTGGCGGCGGCGTCGGGCGGGCGCTGGCCGGGCAGCGCCAGGATGGGCAGCCCTGGGTCATAGTAGCGCCAGACATCGGCCTGCCCCGGCGCGTCCAGGATCACCAGGTCGGTGCGGGGGTCGCCGGTAGCGGCGATATAGCGCGCCACCCCGGCATAGTTGTCGCGGCCATTGGGTCCGGCGAAGTAGGCAGGCAAGGTCAGCGCCGCCAGCAGAGCCGCGCCGGCGATCAACAGCCCACGACCTGCATTCGGCCAGGGCAGCAGGCCGGGGGCGGCGGCGATCAGGAGCAGCCAGGCAGGCGAGGCGATCAGCAGGAATTTGAGAAAGGCATCGCTGAACAGCCCCAGGCCGAACATCAACGCCACCGGGGCCAGCAGCCACAGCCCCAGGGCGACCCCCTGGCCGCGCCGCGCCAGCGCCGCCAGGCCCAATAGGGGCAGCAGCCCTGCCGCCGCCAGCCAGGGCCAGGTCGGGTCGGGCAGGTCGCGCAGCGGGCCGAAGAGCAGCATGTGCAGCGTGAGCCGGATGCCCGCGGCGGGCGCAGCCACAACGCCGCCCTTGGGCCAGGCAAGCACGCGTGCGACCGCGGTCGGCAGCCAGGGGATAAAACTGCCCACCACGGCCAGATTCGCCAGGGTGAAGAGCGTCAGGCTGCGCGTGGGGTGGCGGGATGCGGCCAACAGCCCGCGCCAGTGCCAGAGATAGGCCAGCCCCGCGGCGCTGAGCAGGATCGGAAAGCTGTAGTGCGTCCACAGCCCCAGGCTGCCCGCGGCGACAAAGCCCAGCGCCGGGCCGGCGACGCCGCGCCCCGCGCCCTCGCGGTCAAACCAGGCGAGCAGCGCCCAGAACAGCCCCGCGCCGGCCACGGCCAGCAGCATATACATGCGCGCTTCTTGGCTGTAGTAGATTTGAAACGGGTTGACCGCGGCCAAGAGGGCCGCGGTCAAGGCCAACCCAATGCCTGGCGCAGCGCGCCGCCCGGCGGCATAGACCAGGCCCACCAGCGCCGCGCCGAGCAGCGCCGAAAAACTGCGCAGCCCCGCCGCGCTGCTGCCGAACAGCCCGGCCCACAGCTTGAGCAGCCAGTAATAGCCGGGAGGGTGGATATCGACGGCGGCGTCGCGCGCGATCTGCCCCCAAGAGCGCTGCACCAGCGCCCAGGTGTTGCCCTCGTCGCTCCACAGGCTGGAGCCGTCCAGCCGGTAGAAGCGCAGCGCCAGCGCCAGCAGCAGCACGCCGGCCAGCGCGAGATCGGCCAAGCGGCGGCGCTGCGCCGTCGAGAGCCGGGCTGGGCTGGCCAGGCGCGGGAGACGCCGGGCCTGTTCCGGCAGCGAGGGGGAGGTCATGGGGTGGGGGGCGCGTCCACGCTCAGCCCGGCGATATATTCCGCCATGGCGGTGTAGACCGGCTGGGGCGTGAAGTCGGGCGCAAGCAGCCGGAAATAGGCCTCGGGCTGGCGGTTTTGTTCCCAGGCGTCGGTGGCACGCTTGAGATACCAGGTGTTCGCCACGCCGATCCAGGGCCATTCGGTGCGTACGCGCTCGTAGGCCAAGGGCAGATAGGCCGCCTGCTGCGCCAGGCTGACACGGCCATAGCGCGGCTCGACGTCGCCGGGCGCGGCGTTCCAGTTCATCTCGGAGATCCAGATCGGTTTGGCCGCGTCGCCGTTGGCGACCATCAGGTCGCGGATAAAGAGATGGTGGCTGATGTTGAGCACGCGCGGGTGCATGCGCCGGTCGGTGGGGCCGCTCCACAGCCCATAGCCCTGCACCGCCATGATGTCGAAATAGGGCGCGGCCCCGGCGTCATACATGCGCTGCAAGAAGATAAAATCGCTCAGGCTGTTCTGGCTGGGGTCGGGCTGGTCGGGCTGGAGGTCGATGGTAGCAGCCAGCGCGCCGGCGATGATCACGACGTTGGGGTCGGCGGCGCGGGCGGCTTCGGCCCCGGCCTTGAGCAGCTCAGTATAGTCTTCGGGGCTGATCGGGTAGTTGCCCCATTCGGGGTGGATGTTGGGTTCGTTCCAGAGTTGATAGTAGCGGATGCGCCCCTGATAGCGGCGCACGACCGCGGCCACGAAATCGGCGAAGTCGGCGGTGTCGTCGGGCGGGGCGTAGCTGCCCACCTCGTTGCCGCCGGCGCGGCTCCAGGCGGGCGGGTTGCTCAAGCGCACGATCAACTCCATGCCGTGTTGCTCGGCCAGGTCGACGATATGGTCATATTTGTCCCAGGCGGAGCGGTGCGGCTCATGGCGGCGGTCTTCAAAATCGCCTTTGGCGTGAATCTCGATATCTTCCCAGGGGAACTCTTGGCGCAGCCAGTGATAGCCGGCGCCGGCGGCCATCTGCACGGCCAGGGCGCGTTTGGCCGGGTCGGCTTCCTGCTCCAAGAAGACATTGATGCCAAAGGGGTTGACGTCGACGTGCTGCATGGTCGTGGCGGGCTGCAGGTCCAGCCGGGGGCGCAGTTGGTCGGAGAGCCGGTCGGTCAGCCCTTTGACCTGGGCGGCAAAGGCTTCTTCGCCGGTCTGATTCCAGAGCCAGGCGCGGGCGGGCGGTGTCCGCAGCGCCAACAGGGTCAGC
>QEUY01000310.1 GCA_003577365.1 Chloroflexota bacterium
AAGGAGGCGACGATCACCCAATAGAAGGGCATAAAGAAGACCAGGGCCGCCGCGGCCAGCCCGATATAGAGCGCCGCACGCCCCAGGCCGCGGCGGGTCTTGGCCGCGCTCCAGCGGCGTGCGGCCACCGTTGGGCGGGTCGAAAGCTCAGCCTGTGTGGTGCTGCTCATCGTCTGCTCCCTCTCCGCGCGGGCCGCTGCCGTCCGCTCGCGCCGGGTGGATCGGGTCGACCCACTGGACTTGTTCGGGGGTCTCTACCGCCGGGATATCCAGGTTGATGACCACAGGCTCCTGGTCGCTGCGGATCACCACGCAGAAGAGCGGCGCGTCGGGGCTGGCGTTGATCTCCTGGTGGGGCACATAGGGCGGCACAAAGATGAAATCGCCGGCTCCAGCTTCCGCCATATATTCCAGTTGCTCGCCCCAGCGCATGCGGGCGCGACCCTCGACCACATAGATGATGCTCTCTAGCGCGCCATGATGGTGCGCGCCGGTCTTGGCGTTGGGGTGGATAGTGACTGTACCGGCCCACAGCTTGCTGGCCCCGGCGCTGGCCTGGGTGATGGCCGCGGCGCGCGCCATGCCCGGCGTCTGGGGCGTGTTGGGGTCGAGTTGGTCGCGGCGCACGACGCGCACGCCGTGATTGCGCCAGTCGGGATGCGAGGAGCGGTTCATAGGTTTGCCCCGGTCAAGCTCATCAATACTCATAGGCGGCGCGGATAAAACGATACTGCAGATAGCCCACGCCCACCATGATCACAAAGAAAACGGCGGCCATGGCGCTGCCATAGCCTTCGTGGCCGTAGGCGATGGCCGTGTTGAAGATGTGAAAGGCCATCAGGTTGGTGGCGAAATTCGGCCCGCCGCGCCCGCCGTTGGACTCCACGGTCATGACATAGACTTCGGTGAAGGCGAGAAATGCGCTTAGGGTGGTGATGATGACCACAAAGGCGATGGTGGGCATGAGCAGGGGCACGGTGATGTGCCAAAAGCGCCGCCAGCCGTTGGCCCCGTCGACCGCCGCGGCTTCGAAATAGGTCGTGGGGATCGACTGCAGCCCGGCCAGAAAGAGGACCATGGCATAGCCCGCTTCTTTCCAGATGCGCATGATGGCAAGCGAGCGCAGCGCCCATTCGCTGGTGCTGAGCCAGCGGAAGGGACCCAGCCCCACCCAATCCAGCACGACGTTGAGCATCCCCTGTTTGCCGGGCAGATAGATATAGCGCCAGACCAGAGCAATGGCGACCAGCGGCACGACATAGGCGGTGAAGAAAGCCACGGTGAAGACCCCGCGCACCATCACGTTGCGGATCGTGTTGACGGCCAGCGCCAGCAGCAGCCCCAAGATCACCACCCCCGGCACGACCATGATCGCAAAGCTGAAGGTGACGCGCAGCGATTTCCAAAAGACTGGATCGTCGGTGAACAGCTTGCGATAGTTGTCCAGCCCCGCAAATTGGTAGATGCCTGGTTCTTTGACAAACAGGCTCCAATAGAACATCTCCAGGATCGGGAACCAAAGCATCAGCGCCATAAACGCGAAAGCGCCAAAGAGGATGATGCGCCCGAAGGTATGCTTGGGCAGCCAATTTTCAGTCGTCATGGCGCGCGTTCCTTACCTGTGACGCTACTTATCCTGAATCTGGCTGCTGTCATTCCTCGCTCCGCTCGGAATGACAGCAGCCATGAAAGCGATCGAGCGCCGGACGTCAGCCGGTCACTGTCAACCACTGCGGGTTGGCTTCATAGTCGGCGGCGCTCAGGATGCTCCACTGCGGGTTGGCCTGCAGGAAGTCATTGCCTGCCTGCTCCTCGCGCTGCAAGACGGTGGTAATGTCCTCGCCTTCGTCGCGGATCGACGGGGTCAGGCGGTTGGTGATGTCCACCAACTCCACCGGCCAGAAGCCGGGGTCCACCGAGTTTTCGGGCCGGTTCTTGATCGCGATCGCGCCCCACTTGGGGCCTGCCTGGTCCGAGAATTCGGGGTCATCCCACATCGAGCGCAGGCTGGGTTGGATGCCGCGCAGCTTGCAGTATTTGGCAAGATAGTCGGGGCCGACCAGATAGCGATAGAAGGTGGTGGCGGCGTCGAGCTTGCTGTCATCCTGTGTGGTGAGCGTGAAGCCGACATCCGGCCCGCGGCGACCATAGATCGGCTCGCCGGTCATCGAGGGCGGCACGACCAGCCCCCACTCCACATCGGTATATTGGGTGTCCATCGCGCCGTTGAACCAGGTCCACTGATAGAGGGTGACGGCGTTGCCCGCGCCAAAACGCTCGCGCGAGCCAAGCCCCTCGGCGATGCTGTCGACCTTGTGCACGTTGTAGAGGTCCATGATGAACTGCCAGGCCTGAACGCCCACATCGTCGGCCAGGCGCATCGAATCCTTGGTGGGGAAGGGGTTGCCGTCCAGCGCGCCGGCGATCTGATAGCGCAGGTCTTCATAGAGCGAATACTCGTTGGCAAAGATGCCCATGCCGGAGCGCACCAGCGTGTCGCCGTCCCATTCGCTGATATCCGTCGCCCAGACCAGGAAGTCATCCCAGGTGGTGGGGATATCCTCCGGCGTATAGCCCAGCTCGTCGAGCAAGGCGACGTTGTAATAGAGCGCGCTGCTGAAGACGCCGTTGGGCAGCCCGTAGTAGCGGCCATCGTCTGCGCCTTGGGGCAGGCGATAGAGGAACGCGGTCAGTTCGCCCATCTCCTCCTTGACGTTGATCACTTCGTCGGGGATCGGGCGCAGCACTTCCTGCTTGGTCAGCGTGTCCAAGAAGGTCTCGTCAATCGAGGAGACATCCGGCGCGTTGCCTGCGGCCTTGGCGGTCAGCAGCTTCTGCTGTAGTTCGGCTTCAGGCACAAACTGCATGGTGACCTTGATGTCAGGGTTTTTGCTCTGAAAGTCGGGGATGGCTTCCTGCTCGGTCATGGCGTTGATGGTGCGCCGGTCGGTGAACCAGGCGATCAGCTCGGTGACGCCTTCGGCGGCGGGGGCGGCTGCGCCGCTGTCTGCCGCGGGCGCTCCGGCAGGGGCGGCGGGCGCACAGGCGGCCAGCAGCGTCCCGGCAGCGATCCCGCCGGTCAAGGCCAAAAAGCGCCGTCGAGTGAGGGAGAGGCGAGGCTGAGTCATGCGGTGGTCTCCTTTGGTGTGAAACAGAAAACACGAGCTGCCGTCACAAGCGCAGCGTGCGCTGTGGTGCACAGCCGGACCGTAACGTATACCAACGCTAGGCATTGCCGAGATCACACATCCGAAGCGGCGGACGCCAGGCAGGAGAGGGGAAGCCTGCACCGGGTCTGGGGGCAGCGCCGCCATGGGGAGCGCGCAGCGCCGGACCTTGCCGGCGCTACTGTACCATAGAATGGATCAACCCTCAACTGGGCTGCACGCGCCGGGGTTCCCGGCTGTACAGGGCATTTAGCAGGTCAGCCGCCTGCCAGCTCGATGGCCTGCTGCAGACAGGCCGTGCAGAGCGCGGTCATGTCGGTGGGGTGGTGGATCTCGATGGCGACCAGCACCACGGCCTCGCAGTCTTCGCCGCACTCGTCGCAGATGTTCTCGGTCCAGCGGTCGTCGCCGGTGATGGCCGCGATCTCGGCGGCGCCGGCCGCGGCGGGCAGCGCCTTGAGCCGTTCGTAGATCGCTTGGGGGGCGCTGCCGTCGTGCGTGGGCAGCCATTCGCCGCGGCGCTGGTGGGCCTCGCGATAGCGTTCGGCGGCAGTGGCGACCAACATCTGTTTTGTGACCAAATGCATCGGATTTTCCTCCGCGTGGGGCCGGGCAGACCGGGGATCAGGCCCCGACCATCTCCAGCGCGGCCAAGAGGCTGCGCTCGATCAGCTCGACCAGTTCGTCAATGTCATCCTTCTCGGCGATCAGCGCCGGCGCCACGGCAAACCAGGTGGGGTCCACGCGCAGGATCAGCCCATTTTGCAGCGCGGTCTGTTTGAGGGCGCGCCCCAGTTCGGGGAAAGGGGCCAGGCTGTGCGGGTCGCGCACCAACTCGACGCCGCGCAGCAGCCCTTTGCCGCGCACCTCGCGCACCACGCCATGCCGCTTTAACCCCTCTAGCTTGCCCGCCAGGTAGTCGCCCAGCACCTGCGCCTTGGCGTCGAGACGGCTTTCCACAATTTCGTCGAGCACGGCCAGCCCCACGGCGCAGGCCAGCGGGTTGCCGGCGAAGGTGTGACCGTGGGCAAAGTTGACCTCATCTTCGACCGCGCCGTAAAAGGCATCGGCCATGTCCTCGCGCGCGATCATCGCGCCCAGCGGGATGGCCCCGCTCGACAAGCCCTTGCCGCCGCACAGGATGTCTGGGATGACGCCAAAGGTCTGCGCCGCGAACATGTGGCCGGTGCGCCCATAGCCGGTGATGATCTCGTCGAAGATCAGCAGCACGTCATAGCGGTCGCAGATCTCGCGGATGATCTGGAAGTATTCGTCGGTGGGGGTGATGATGCCGCCGGTGTTGCCGATCGGCTCTAAGATGATGCCCGCCACCGTCTCTGGGTCTTCCATGGCGATCACGTCTTCAAACTGGCGGGCGCAGAAACGGTTACATTCCTCCCAGGTGGCAAAGCGGTCGCGGTAATAGGTGGGCGGGAAGACCTTGACAAAGCCGGGTGCATGCGGCTCGAAGGGCGTCTTGCGTTTGCCCGTGCCGCTGGCGGCCATCGCGCCGAAGGTGCCGCCGTGATAGCCGAAGTAGCGCGAGACGAACTTATATTTGCCCGGACGCCCGGTCTGTTTGAAATATTGGCGGGCGAACTTGAGCGCCGCCTCGATCGATTCCGAGCCGCCGCTAAATGGTTTGACATAATTGAGTGTGCCCGGCGTCAGGCTGCCCAGCTTCTCGACCAGGTCCAGCGCCACATCGGAGGTAGCATGCAGCGGCGGCGCAAAGCTGATCTGCGCCATCTGGCGCTGCATGGCTTCGACGACGCGCGGGTGGCCGTGGCCCAGCACGGCGACAAAGATGCCGCCGATGCCGTCGAAGTAGCGTTTGCCCTCGGCATCCCAATAGTAGAGGCCGTGGGCTTTGTTGATGATCAGCGGCTGTTCCAGAAATTCCGCTGTCTGGCGATAGTCGATAAAGGTATGCCGGAGCAGACGTTCACGGCGCGCGTCGAGTTGCATGGGTTGCCTCATGTCCCTGGGTGGGTAGCGTTGGCGGACGAGTCCGGCACGCAAAAATGGAGCGCGGTCAGCGCATAGACCTTGGCGACGCGCACCAGTTCGTCCAGCGTCACGGCTTCGTGGATGGTGTGCGCGCCGCTGGCGGCGGGGCCGTGCGTCAACGCCGGCACGCCCGCCTCGCCGGCAAAGAGGTTGCCGTCGTCGACAAACGGCTTGTCGCCCAGCGCCAACGGCTGCCCGCTGACTGCGGCATAGGCGGCTTGGAAGGCGGTCACCAACGGGTGCGCGGGGTCAATGGAGAAAGCGTCGCCGGGCAGGTCAAAGCTCACGTCGATCTGGGTGCGGGTCTCGGCGGCAAGCTCTGCCAGCAGGCTACGGCTTGGCGTGCGCCGGGCATGACCCAGCGCCGCGTGCCGCTGAGACGGCAGGTGGTGGGGGCCTGGTTGTAGATTTCCCCAGCTTGCAGGCTGCCCACAAAGACCGAATCATGGCCGGCATAGGGGCGCGTGGTGGCTGCGACCTTGCGGTTGAGATCGCGCAGCCGCAGGACGAGTTCCGCACCCGTGCCCAGCACGTCGGGCAGGTCGGGGGGGCGCAAGACTTCATGCACCGGT
>QEUY01000311.1 GCA_003577365.1 Chloroflexota bacterium
GCAGTGGCTTGATGCAGGATCACCTGCAGCGGCAGGTCGACCTTGACATTCTTGGGGACATAGACAAATGCGCCGCTGTCCCACAGCGCGGCGTGCAGCGCCGTGAACTTGTTTTGCTCCGGCTTCACCACGTCGGTCATAAAGTAGCGCCGCACCAGATCGCCGTGTTCGGCCACGGCGCGGCGCAGGTCGGTGAAGATCACGCCCTGGCCGGCCAGGTCGGCGCGCGTCTCGCGGTGGATGACATCGCCGTTTTGAAAGACGAGGCTGGCCGCGCTCTCCATCTCGTCCAGCTCATGCTGGATCAGGTCGGTCACCTCGCCTGGGGCTGCCGTGGCGAACGGCTGGTACTTGTCCAGGATAAAGCCGGTCAGACGGGTACGCCGCCAGGCTTCGTCGCTCGGCTTGGGCCAGGGCAGCGACTCAAAGGTCTGCCAAGCCTGCAAACGCAGATTCAGCATCCACTCCGGCTCCTGGCGTGCCGCCGACAGGGCGCGCACCGTCGCTTCGCTGAAGCCCGCAAGCGCTTTTTCAATCTTTTCGGGTTGTGACTCTTTCACAAGGACGCTCACGTTCCTGTTTCCTCCGTACAGCTTGAGACAAAGGGGGCGCACCCGGCGCACGGCGGCCTTTTGGTGGGTAGCCTTCGTTTGGCCCCGGCGGGCGGATGCGCCGCGCCCTGTTGTCTGAAATTGGCTAACCGATGCTGCCTTCCATCTGAAGTTGGATCAGGCGGTTCATCTCCACGGCATATTCCATGGGCAGTTCCTTGACCAACGGCTCGATAAACCCGCCCACGATCATGGCGGCGGCTTCATCTTCGCCGATGCCGCGGCTCATCAGATAGAAAAGCTGCTCCTCGCCGATCTTGCTGACCGAAGCTTCGTGGCCCACGCTCACGTTGTCTTCTTCGATCTCGATATACGGATAGGTGTCGGAGCGGCTGCGCTCGTCCAGCAGCAGCGCATCGCAGACGACGTTGCTCTTGGAGTGATGCGCGCCCTTGGCGACCTTGAGCAGCCCGCGATAGCTGGCGCGGCCGCCGTCCTTGCTGATCGACTTCGAGACGATCTTGGAGCTGGTGAAGGGCGCGCCATGCACGACCTTGCCGCCGGCGTCCTGGTGCTGGCCGTGGCCGGCAAAGGCGATCGACAGAATTTCGCCGTGCGCCTTCGGCCCCATCATATAGACCGCAGGGTACTTCATGGTCACCTTGCTGCCCAGGTTGCCGTCGATCCATTCCATGGTCGCGCCTGCATAGGCGACGGCGCGCTTGGTCACCAGGTTATAAACGTCGGTGCTCCAGTTCTGAATCGTGGTGTAGCGGCAGCGCCCGCCCTTCTTGACGATGATCTCCACCACGGCGCTGTGCAGGCTGTTGCTGCTGTAGATGGGGGCTGTGCAGCCTTCCACATAGTGGACGCTGGCGCCCTCCTCCACAATGATCAGCGTGCGCTCAAACTGGCCCATGTTCTCGGCATTGATGCGGAAGTAGGCCTGGAGCGGGATATCGACATGCACTCCCTTGGGCACATAGACAAAGCTGCCACCGCTCCACACTGCGCTGTTGAGCGCCGCAAACTTATTGTCGGATGCAGGGATGATGGTGGCGAAATACTCACGCACAATGTCTTCGTGCTCGCGCAGCCCGCTGTCCATATCCAGGAAGATCACGCCCAGCTTTTCCCATTCCTGGCGCAGGCTGTGATAGACCACCTCGGAGTCATATTGCGCGCCCACGCCCGCCAGGAACTTGCGTTCGGCTTCGGGGATGCCCAATCGCTCGAAGGTGCTCTTGATGTTCTCCGGCACATCGTCCCAAGACTTCTCCGTGCCCTCGGTGGGGCGCAGATAGTAGTAGATCTCGTCAAAGTCGATACCGCTCAAATCCGCGCCCCACTCCGGCATCGGCTTGGACAGGAAGATATCCAGCGCCCTGTGGCGGAACTCGCGCATCCACTGCGGCTCTTGCTTGTGGTCGGAGATCTGGTCGATCACCGTATGGTTTAGGCCGCGCTCGGCCTTGAAGACCGGCTTGATCTCGTCATAGAACCCGTACTGATACTCTTCCTTGACGCCGCTCAGTTGTTCGCGATCGGTCTGTGTCGCCATCAGTCTCTCTCCTTGCTGTTCAGGCTGCCATCTGAGGATTTCTAACCGCAAAGGACGCAAAGTTCGCAAAGAAACAAGAAAGACGTTGCGTCCTTCGCAACTTTGCGGTGAGTTCTCTACGGTGAGTTCTCTCCCTACGCGGCAGCGGTCTCGGCGAATTCCTGCTCAACCCAGGTGTAGCCCCGCTCCTCCAGCATGTGCGCCACTTCGGGGCCGCCGGTCATGACGATGCGGCCATTGTAGAAGATGCTCACATAGTCGGGCTTCACATAGTTCAAAATGCGCTGATAGTGCGTCACCAGCAGAAACCCGCGGTCGTCGGTCGCCAGCTTGTTGATGCCGTCCGACACCACGCGCAGCGCGTCGATGTCCAACCCGGAGTCGGACTCGTCGAGAATGGCGAACTTGGGTTCGAGCATCGCCATCTGCAAGACCTCGGTGCGCTTCTTTTCACCGCCGGAAAAACCCTCGTTGAGATAGCGGCGGGCGAAGCTGGGGTCCACATTGTACTGCGCCATCTTGTCGTTGAGCTCGCGGCGGAACTCACGCATCGGCATCAGGTTGCTGCCGATGGCGCCGGGCCGGCTGGCATCCACGGGCTGGCTGGTATAGCCGCGCACGTTGGAAACCGCCGTCCGCAGGAAATTCGCCACGCTCACGCCCGGCACGGCCACGGGATATTGAAAGGCCAGGAAGATGCCAGCGCGGCAGCGCTCGTCGGCTTCCATCTCCAAGATGCTCTCGCCGTCCAACAAAATATCGCCCTCGGTCACCGTGTAGTGCGGGTGGCCGGCGATGACATAGGCCAGGGTCGATTTGCCGGAGCCGTTGGGGCCCATCAGGGCATGGATCTCCCCACTGCGCAGGGTCAAATTCACCCCTTTGAGGATCTCGGTATCCTCGACAGAAGCGTGGAGATTGCGGATTTCCAGAACGCTCATTGCTGTTGCACTCCTCTGTTGCTGATGCTTTTGGCCCGGTTCCTCGCTTGTGCGCTTTGTTTTCTCTGCAAACCGCACAAGCTTACCTTGGCCGCTGATTCCGTGTCTGTATGGTTCAAACCTAAAAAGGATAGTACCGCCGGTCGATCTTGGGCGGGCCTACGCCCCTACTCAGTTTCAGTCGAGGCCTGCGCCCCGCTGCGGCTGACGACAAAGGAGCAGCCGTGGTGCCCGTCCATCATACACGCGCTCAGGCTGACCTCGGAGCCTAAGACGGTACGCATCACCTCTTCGTCCATCTCACAGATGTCACGGTGTTCTTGGGCCAATTCGTGATAGGGACAGTTGTAGGTGCGCAGGATAAAGGTCTCGTCGTCTTGCACTTTGACATCGGTCAAGACCCCGCGCGTGTAGAGCGCCTCGGCCAGTTGTTCCACACGTTCCTGCAAACTATTCGAGCGCACCGAATCGGCGTAACGCTGGGCGAGACGGCTGCCCACGCGGCCCAACAGCAGCACAGCGCGATCCTTGCCTTCCAGCGCAAAGACCTCTTCCAGCAAGGTCAGGGCCAGGTCGTCACAGTGACAGGCAAACAGCTCATGCGCCTTGGCCGTGATCGAATAGGTGTGGTGCGGCCTGCCGACGCCGGCATGGACGCGCTGGCGCTCCACATAGCCGTCGGCTTGTAGCGCGTTGAGATGCTGGCGCACCGCCGTGGTGGTGACGCCCAACAACTCTTCCAACTCCTTGACCGTGGCCGCGCCGCTGCGCTTCAGATATTCGATAATCTGCCAGGCCGGACTTTCTCGGTCACGATAGGCGTTTAGCCCCATAAGCAGTTCCTGTGCGACTCGCTGTCGTCGCAGGTGTGCAACAACCGCGCAAATCAAAGCCCGCTCAAACACTACGAAAATGCCGGCGAAAAAACACCGGCAAAAGAACGCCGTGGCACACTCAATGGCCGAGTGTACCACGGCGCGCCCAATTTTGTCAAATTAGCATGTTTTAATTACAAAAACTCTCCCATCGGCCTCTCTCAGCGGGCAGGCGTCAATCCGCCGCCGAGGCCGCCGGCTCTTGCACGGGGTCGACGGCCACGCTTGCGCCGCCGCGCGTGGAGGGCAGGAGCAGGGCGCACAGCCCCGCGCCCACGGGTAAGAGCGCGATCGCCGACAGCACGGCGGGCAGCCCCACCCAGTCGGCCACCCAACTGCCCAGCCCCGCCATGGCCGCACCGCTGGCGAACATCAGCCCCAAGACCGCACCGCCGATCATGCCTTTGCGTTTGGGCAGCAGCCGCTGCGCCATGATGATCAGCACGCTGTGCGGAATGTTCATCATCAGCCCGCCGCCCAACGCCACCACGACATAGGCCCAGCCATCGGCGTGCAGCATGAGAAACGAGAAGAGCGCGCCCAGCGTCATCGAGGCGAAGATCACCATGCGCCGGTTGTAGCGGTCGCCCAGATAGCCGCCGACAAAGGTCCCCAGCGCGCCCGCCAGCCCCAAGACGCTGAGCATCGTGCCATACATGGCGGGTGTGTAGCCCTGGTCGGCGAAGTAGCGAGGCAGCAGCGTGACAAAGCTCTGCTGGGTGGTGGAGCGCAGACTGATGAGCAGGACAAAGGCCAGCGCCACATAGAGGCCGCTGCGCGCCGTGCGCCCTGGGGCGCTGCCTGTGGCGGCAGGGGGCGCAACCGGAGCAGAGGCGGCAGGGGCAGACACAGTGGAGGCAGAGACGGCGGGCGCAGCCGCCGGCATCTCCTCCGCATAGGGGTGGCGCAGCGCCGCCAGCGCATAGAGCACGGCAGGGGTCATGGCGAGCGCCATGTAGGGCATCGCCGCCAGCCCATAGCGTTGGATCAAGACGCCGGTCAGCACCGGCCCAACCGCCAGCCCCACCTGCCCCAAAACAAAAAAGATCGACGTGGCGGTGGTAGGATAGCTGCCGCCCGCCATGGTGGCGTTGATCATCCCCGCTGGATGAAACGCGCCGCTGCCCAGCGCGCCGATCACCAGGCAGGTCACCAAGGCCGGATAGTTGGGCATAAAGGGGGCCAAGGCATAGAAGGTCATGGTCCACAGCACACCCAGACCGGTGATCCAGCGTCCGTTGAGTTTGTCGACGAGGATGCCAAAGAGGGGCTGGGTGAGCGAGGCGGCGAAGGTATAGAGCATGGCCGCCAGCCCGATCTGGCTGACCGACAGGTCGAAATCCGCCGCCACCGCCGTAAGGATAATGGCAATGGAGGAGTTGAGGATATCGATCGCAAAATGGCCGAACGAGGCCGCGTACAGGCGCTTGTTGTTCATGATGTCCGTCCCTGCCAAGCAGCAAATCTTCGAGCGTCCAGGGATTGTAGCACAGCAGGGACGGAGTCGGGGAATTGCGCGCCTGGCGGGCAGCGAGTGGAATTCATGGAGATAGTCCCCAAGCAGCGCCGGCAGCGCCGGCGGTTTGACGCCGCGCCCGGCGCATGCCACAATGGTCACATGGCTCTCCCCACCTCCCCTCTTGCCCTGAGCCGCGGCCTCAAGGCGCAGGCCGCTGCGCTCGGCTTTGACTTCTGCCGCATCGTGCCGGTGGCGACCGCGCCGCACGGCGTCTTTTACGCGGCCTGGATCACAGCAGAGCGGGCCGGCGACATGCACTATTTGGAGCGCAACGTCGAAAAACGCCAAAACCCCGCCCTGCTCGCCGAGGGCGACGCCGGCCCCTTCCGCTCGCTGATCGTCCTGGCCGTGGATTACCATCAATTCGTCCTGCCGCCCCATCTCTTGGCCGACCCCAGCCGCGGGATCATCGCCTCCTATGCCTGGGGCGACGACTATCATGAGATCATCCGGCCCCAACTCTACGC
>QEUY01000312.1 GCA_003577365.1 Chloroflexota bacterium
CTGATCGGCCCGTGGCCGTTGGACCGGCAGGCCCTGGCCCGGCTGGCCGAGGAAGCTCCCGATGTGGTGCTGGTCGCCGAAGGGGAGACCCCCGACGCGCTCTCTGTCCAGATTCTTGAACACTATCCCGATCTGCCCGTGGTGCGGATCGGGCTGAGCCAGAACGTGGTGCGGCTCTACAGCTCGCGCACCATCCCAGCCCACAGCACCGCCCTGATCGAAACCATCCGCAGTCTATCCATCCAGCATTTTGGAGATGCGCCGGCCTAGCCCATGGACGGCGGACCCGACCCAGCCGAATCATACACCGGCACTGACAATGGAGGCGACTGTCCATGCAATACTCCATGCGATCCGCAGATGTTTCCAGACGCCGGCTCGACGCCGTCCGGCGTGTGGGCGCGCTCTGTCTGCTGGCGAGCATCCTTCTGACGGCGCATCCGGTCACCGCCGCGCCCGCCGCCCAAACACCGGCGGCGGGAGAGAAGATCTTTCAGGAGAAATGTACCGCCTGCCACACCATCGGCAAGGGGCCGCTGGTAGGCCCTGATCTCCAGGGCGTCACCCAGACGCGCGACCGGGCCTGGCTGACGCGCTGGATCATGCAGCCCGATGTGGTCTTGGCCGAGCAGGACCCCACCGCCGTGCAACTGCTCGCGCAATATAACAACGTGCCGATGCCCAATCTAGGGCTGAACGAGAGCCAGGTCGCCGCGCTGCTCGCCTATCTCGAAAGCCAGGCGGGCGGTGCGGCGGGCGCGGTGCAGCCTGCTGCACCGGCAGCCCTGCCCGTCGGCGACCCGGCGGCGGGTAGGGCGCTCTTTATGGGCACGGCCCGTTTTCAGAATGGCGGCCCGCCTTGCTTGGCCTGCCACAGCATCGCCGGGATCGGGGCCTTGGGCGGCGGCACGCTGGGGCCGGACTTGACCGCGGCTTTCAACAAGTACGGCGACGCCGGCCTGGCTGTCTTTCTGAACACCACGCCCACGCTGACGATGAACGCCGTCTGGAGCCGCCAGCCCCTCACCCCCCAGGAGCAGGCCGACCTCTGGGCCTTTCTACAGCAGGCCTCGCTGGCGGCACGCGATCCTGCGACGCTCAACCAGTTGATCGGGCTGTCGGTGGTCGGGTGTGCCGCCCTGCTGCTGCTGGCCCAGCTTTGGTGGCGGCGGCGTCTGCGCGGCGTGCGCCGCCCCATGGTGGCCCGCGCCACCCACTAGCCGCCCAGACAAAGCAGCAGCATCACGCCACGTCTCACTCTCGTCGCCCTCAAGGAGGTGACCCAGATGGGCTGGATCCAAGATATCGTCAACCCCAAAGCCCGCCAGTGGGAGGAATTCTACCGCAACCGCTGGCAGCACGATACGGTCATCCGCAGCACGCACGGCGTCAACTGCACCGGTGGCTGTTCCTGGGCCGTCTATGTAAAAGACGGCATCATCACCTGGGAGATGCAGCAGACCGATTACCCGTTGCTCGACTCGAATACGCCGCCCTACGAGCCGCGCGGCTGTCAGCGCGGCATTTCCGCCTCGTGGTATGTCTACAGCCCGATCCGCGTCAAATACCCCTACGTGCGCGGCGCGCTGCTTGACCTGTGGCGCGCGGCGCGGCGCACACATGACAACCCCATCGACGCCTGGGGAGCTATCGTCGCGGACGAGCAGAAGCGCCGCCGCTATCAGCAGGTGCGCGGCAAGGGCGGCTTCCGGCGCTCCACCTGGGATGAAGTGCTGGAGATCGTCGCCGCCTCCTGTCTCTACACAGCCAAAACCTGGGGGCCGGATCGGGTCTTCGGCTTCTCCCCCATCCCGGCTATGTCTTTTCTCTCTTATGCGGGCGGCTCGCGCTTTTTGCAGCTCTTTGGCGGCGTCAACATGAGCTTCTATGACTGGTACGCCGACCTGCCCAACGCCTTCCCCGAGGTGTGGGGCGACCAGACCGATGTCTGTGAGAGCGCCGACTGGTACAACGCCAAGTACATCGTCGCCATGGGGTCCAATCTCAGCATGACGCGCACGCCCGATGTCCACTTCATCTCCGAGGCGCGCCATGAGGGTGCTAAATTCGTCGTGATGGCTCCGGACTTCAGCCAGGTCGCCAAGTACTCGGACTGGTGGATCCCGATCCAGGCGGGCCAGGATAGCGCGCTGTGGATGGCCGTCAACCATGTCATCCTTAAGGAATTCCACGCCGACCGCCGAGCGCCCTATTTTGTGGACTACCTCAAACGCTACACCGATGGCCCGTTTCTGGTGACGCTGGAGCCGGACGAGGATGGGGAGGGCTACCGCGCCGGGCAGATGCTGCGTGCTAACCGTCTCGACCGCTACGCGCAGACGGAGAACGGCGACTGGAAGCTGCTGGTCTGGGACGAGCAGAGCAACGCGCCGCGCATGCCCAAGGGGTCGGTCGGGTTCCGCTGGCAGGAGGAGAAGGGCAAGTGGAACCTGAAGATGGAGGACGGGCTGGACGACAGCCCATTGGACCCGCTCCTGACCTTCCTGGGCGAGCACGACGAGGTGGCGTCGATCGGCTTCCACGAGTTCGCCGCGGGGAGCCGGTCGCGGCGCGGCGTGCCGGCCAAGTACGTCGAGACCAGCGCAGGCCGGGTGTTGGTGACCACTGCCTTTGATCTGCTGATGGCCCAGTTCGGGGTGGGCCGTGGACTGCCGGGCGACTACCCGGCCGGCTATAACGAGGTCGCGCCCTACACGCCGGCCTGGCAGGAACAATACACCGGCATTGGCCGTGACACGGTGATCCGGCTGGCGCGCGAGTTCGCCGCCAACGCCGAAAAGACGCAGGGCCGCTCCATGATCATCGTCGGCGCCAGCGTCAACCACTGGTACAACAACAACCTGGGCTACCGCGCGCCGATCACGGCGCTGCTGCTGTGCGGCTGCTGTGGGCGCAATGGCGGCGGCATGAACCACTATGTGGGCCAGGAGAAGCTCTCGCTGGTCGCGCCGTGGACGAGTCTGGCCTTTGCCCTGGATTGGGTCAAACCGCCGCGCCGCCAGCAAAGCCCCCTCTGGCACTATGTGCACAGCGATCAGTGGCGTTACGAGGGCGACTTCACCGACTACGCGCCCGTCCCGCCGCAAGCGCGCTGGGCCAAGGGCCATGCCCTGGACCTGGGCGCGATGGCCGTCCATATGGGCTGGATGCCCTTCTATCCGCAGTTCGACCGCAACCCATTGGCGTTGGTGCGCCAGGCCCAGGCTGCGGGGGCCGCCACCGACCAGGAGGTCGCCGGCTGGGTCGTGGGGCAGTTGCAGGACGATAAGCTGCATTTCGCCGTGGACGACCCGGACGCAGCCGAGAACTGGCCGCGCGTCTGGATCATCTGGCGCGGCAACGCCCTCCAGTCCAGCGCCAAGGGACATGAATTCTTTCTGCGTCACTACCTGGGCACGCACGACAACATTGTGGCCGAGGAACACGCCAAGGAGCGCGTGAAGACCGTCGCCTTCCGCGAACCCGCGCCGCGCGGCAAGATGGACCTGGTGGTGGACCTCAACTTCCGTATGGACAGTTCAGCCCTCTACTCCGACATTGTGCTGCCCGCCGCTTTCTGGTACGAGAAGAACGACCTCAACACCACCGACCTGCATTCCTTCGTCCACCCTTTGGGGGAGGCCGTGCCGCCGGTCTGGGAATCAAAGACCGACTGGGAGATCTTCAAGGCCTTCTCCAAGAAGGTCAGCGAACTGGCCGGGCAGTTCATGCCCGACCCGGTCAAGGACTTGGTGACCGTGCCGCTGCTGCATGACACGCCTGACGAACTGGCCCAGCCCTTTCCCCAGGACTGGCGCGCCGGCGAATGCGCCCCGATTCCGGGCAAGACCATGCCCCATCTGCGTGTGGTGGAGCGAGACTACACCAAGATATATCATCGCTTTATCTCGCTTGGCCCGCTGCTGCGCGAGGACGGTATGGCCGGCAACGGCGTGCATATCCCCGTCGCGCCGTTCTATGACGAATTGCTGAAGAACCCCGTGGGCGGTTCGCCCGACCCGCGCCACATGCGCTGCGTGGAATGGGATGGCCGCAAATATCCCTCCCTGGAGGATGCGCTGGACGCGGCCAACGTGCTGCTCCACCTAGCGCCGGAGACCAACGGCGAGGTCAGCTATACGGCCTTCAAACACGAAGAGGAGCAGATCGGCCTGCCCCTGGCCGATCTGGCCGAGAAAGTGCGCAGCGTGCGCATGAAATTCCATGACCTCACGCGCCAGGTGCGGCGCACGCTCATCAGCCCTTGCTGGAGCGGCATGGTCAACGACGGCCGCGCCTATGCCGCCTGGTGTCTCAATGTGGAGCGGCTGGTCCCCTGGCGCACCCTCACCGGTCGCCAGCACTTTTACATCGACCACCCCTACTATCTGGACTTTGGCGAACATCTGCCCACCTTCAAGCCCAAGCTCGACCCGCGCAAGACGGGCGACATCGTGCTCAGCCCCGTGGACGACCAGAGTCTGGTGCTCAACTATATCACGCCCCACGGCAAGTGGAACATCCATTCGACCTATAAGGACAACCACCGCATGCTCACGCTCTCGCGCGGCATGGACCCTGTCTGGATCAACGACCAGGACGCCGCACGCGTTGGGCTGGTGGACAACGACTGGGTAGAGGTCTACAACGACAACGGGGTGGTGGTGGCGCGCGTCTCGGTCAGCGCGCGCATCCAGCCGGGAACCTGTTTCTACTATCACGCCGTGGAACGCACGATCTTTATCCCCAAATCCCAGATACGCGGGGGCCGGCGCGCCGGCGGCCACAACAGCTTGACGCGCACCCGCATCAACCCAGTGCAACTGGCGGGCGGCTATGCCCAGTTCACCTATGGCTTCAACTACTGGGGGCCTATCGGCGTCTTCACGCGTGATACCTACTGTGTGGTCAGAAAGCTAGAGAAGCTGGAATGGTAAAGCGCCTATTCTGCCGGCAGGAAAAACATCACTTCTAGGAGAGGTATAATGGATATACGCGCGCAGGTTTCGATGGTCTTCCATCTGGACAAATGCATTGGCTGCCACACTTGTAGCATCGCCTGTAAAAATATCTGGACCGACCGCAAGGGCGCTGAATACATGTGGTGGAACAATGTGGAGACCAAGCCGGGCACAGGCTTTCCCACGCGATGGGAGGATCAGGAGAAGTACAAAGGCGGCTGGGAAAAGAAGGGGGATGAGCTGCAGCTCAAGCTGCAAGGGCGAGCGGGCGGGCTGTCCAACATCTTCTTCAACCCCAACTTGCCCACGCTGGACGACTACTACGAGCCGTGGACCTACGACTACGAGCATCTCTTCACCGCGCCCGAAGGGGACGATCAGCCGACGGCGCAGGCCATCTCGCTGATCACCGGCGAGAAGATGGACACCATCGAGGCCGGGCCGAACTGGGATGACGACCTGGGCGGTTCGCCGGTCTATGCCGCCAACGACCCCAACCTCAAGGCGCTGAGCGAAGAGGAACGGGCGCAGATGAG
>QEUY01000313.1 GCA_003577365.1 Chloroflexota bacterium
CGCGCTGATGCCGACGGGCAGCTATAAGGATCGCGGCGTCAGCGTGATGGTGAACTGGTTGGTCGGGCTGGGCGCAGTGACCGTGGTCGACGATTCGAGTGGGAACGCGGGGGCGAGCCTGGCCTGTTACGCCGCCCGCGCCGGCCTGGAAGCCTGTATCTATGTGCCGTCGAGCGCGCCCGCGCCCAAGAAGGCGCAAGTCGCCATCTACGGCGCGGAGCTGGTTGAAGTGCCCGGCCCGCGCGACGCCGCAGCCAAGGCTGCCGCCGCGGCCAGCCGTATGGTAAAATCGATCAAATACGCGTCCCATGCCTGGCATCCAGCCTTTTTGTTGGGCCAAATGACGACGGCGTGGGAGATCTGGGAGCAGTTGGGCCGGCGCGTGCCCGATTGGTTTATTGCGCCGGTCGGACACGGCGGGTCGCTCTTGGGCACATGGCGCGGCTTTCAGCATCTACAGGCTTCGGGGGTCACCACGAAACTGCCAAAGCTGGTGGCCGTGCAGGCCGAACCCTACACGCCGCTCTATGAGGCGTTTCATGCCAACCGCGACCAGGTCGTCGCCAGCCCGCGCGTGGAGAAGATCAGCGCCGACGGCATCGCCATCAGCGCGCCAGTGCGTTCGGCTGCGCTGCTGGCGGCGCTGCGCCGTTCGCAAGGCACCGCGGTCGCCGTAAGCGAGGCCGAGGTCAAGGAGTACCATGAGCGGCTGGCGCAACACGGTCTGTTTGTGGAGCCGACCAGCGCGGTGGTGGCGGTTGCGCTCGACAAGCTGCGCGGTCAGTTCAAGCCGGATGAGACCGTCGTAGCCGTCTTGACCGGCCATGGCCTTAAGAACCCGCCCATGATCGACTGATGGGTGTCACTTACTTGGAATAACCGTGAGTACAGAGCTATCCCTCTTTCAGCAACGGCACGACCTGGCGTTTCGCAATCCTGGTTTGCTGCAAACGGCGTTTATCCACAGCAGCTATGTCAACGAATCGGACGACGCCGAGTTGTCGGACAATGAGCGGCTGGAATTCCTGGGCGACTCCATCCTGGGGGCGGTCGTCAGCGAACTGCTCTATACGCGCTTTCCGGATCTGAGCGAGGGCGAGTTGACCAGTATCCGCGCCTCGCTGGTGCGCCGCGAGACGTTGGCGCGCTTCGCCAGGCAACTGCACCTAGGTGACTATCTGCTGTTGGGCCACGGCGAGGATGAGAGCGGGGGGCGCAAACGCGCCGCCACCCTCTGCGCTACCTTCGAGGCGGTGGTGGGCGCAATCTATTTGGACCAAGGGGTAGAGGCGGTACGCAGCTTTGTGCTGCCCTTGGTGGAGGCTGATCTGGCGCGTATCCAGCCCCATTCCCTGGGCAAAGACCCCAAGAGCCGTTTCCAGGAGTGGTCGCAGAGCCAGCTTGGGCTGTCGCCACGCTATAAGGTGGTGGCGGATGAAGGGCCGGACCATGCCAAGGTCTTTACGACACAGGTATTGGTCGGCGACAAGCGTTATGGCGTGGGCCGCGGGCGCAGCAAGCAGGAAGCGTCGCAGGCCGCAGCCGCCATGGCGCTGGACCGTCTGGGGCTGGGGGCGGCTGAATACCAGCCCGATTCGGAGATCGAGCGCTTGTGGCCGGTTGACCACGGTGATGCGCCGCCCGACCCGCCGCCTCTCTAGCCGCGCCGCTTGCCCAGAAAGCTGATTTGGCTAACGCCACCGGCCACATGCCGCTGATTGAGACCCTGCCAAGACGCAGGGTCTACATTTTGACCAGTTCTTCGATCTGGCTCAAGGATTGATCGGGCGCGGCGTCTGGGGCGTCCCCGTCCCGCTGTTGTACGATGCGCTCTCCCTCCAAACGCAGGCTGATCACGCGGCTGGCGCCGTCGGAGGACATGGTAATGCCATAGATGGCATTGGTGCCCTCCAGTGTGCGCCGGTTGTGAGTGATCAAGATAAACTGGGTTCCTTGCGCCAATTCCTCAATCGTCTGGCGGAAGCGGTCGACGTTGGCTTCGTCGAGCGCGGCGTCGACCTCGTCGAGCACGCAGAACGGGGTCGGGCTGACGCGCAGAATGGCAAAGATGAGCGCGCAGGCGGTCAGTGTGCGTTCGCCGCCGGAGAGCAGCGCCAGGCTCTGCGGGCGTTTGCCGGGCGGACGGGCGATGATCTCGATGCCCGAATTGCTGATGTCTTCGGGGTCGGCCAGGACAAGCTTGGCCGCGCCGCCGCTGAAGAGCTGTTGAAAGAAGAGCACGAATTGCTCGGAGACCGCGGCAAAGGTGCGGCTCAGTTCGGTCTGCATGACCTCGTCTAGCTCGCGCAGCACCTTGCGCAGATCGGCGATGGCGGCCTCCAGGTCGTTGGACTGGGTGAGCAGGTATTCATGCCGCTCGGCGGCTTCGGCATATTCGCGTGGGGCATCGGGGGTGACATGGTTGACGCGGCTGAGCCGGCCGCGCAGGGCGCGAATCTCTTCCTCTAATCCCTCCGGCAAGCTATCGACGGGCTGACGGTTATACACCCCGCTGTCCCAGGGCAGCGGGGGCTGATAGGCCAGCTCCTGGCCGGTCTCCAGCAGGACAAGGCCCAAGTCCTGTTCGATGTCATGGCGCAGTTGGCGCAGGCGGTCGTCGGTGCGCTGTAGATGCAGTTGGCTTGCGTTCCAGGCGGCCTCATCCTGGCGCAACGCGTCTTGGCGCTGGCGCTCCTGTTGTTCGAGCGCGGCCTGGTCGCGTTCCAACTGCGCCAGCCGCGCCTCGACGGGGTCAATGCGGTCGCGCAGGCGCTGGATGGTTTGGCTGTGTGCTGTCTCCTGCGCCGCCAGCTCGGCGATCTGCTGGGCTAGGGTTTGCTCTTGGGCGACGAGCGCGGCGATCTGCTGTTCTTTGGCTTCGATCTGGCCGGCTGCGCTGTGCAAGGTGCGCTGCTGGCTGTCGAGCAGGGTTTGCCGGCTCTGCCAGGCGGCGCGGCCTTCGGCGGCGGCGGTGCGCAGGTCGGCCATCTGGTGCAGGAGATCGGTGGCCGCGGCCTGCTCTAGGGCGGCTTCGGCGGCGTGCAGCGCAGCCAGGGCCGCGGCTTGGTCGGCGTTGAGTGCCTGGAGGTGGGCTTCCTGATCGGTGGCCTCCTGGGCGAGCTTGTCTTGCTCTGCCGTGATCTGGCTGAGCCGCTCGCCGTGCCAACGTCCGGTCTGGCGGCTGCGATCCAGGCGACGGCGGGTCTCTTCGATCTGGCTGTGCCGCAGACGGTCCTGGCGTGCCGACTCTTGCAGCGCATCTTGCAGCGGCGCAAGCTGTAGCGTGAGCGCCTCGATCTGCGCCGCCAGATCATGACAGGCTGCGGTCTGTTGCGCCACGCCGGCCTCATGGTCAGCCAGTTGGGCGGGCAACTCGCGCAGCTCGCGCTCGCGGGCGAGGATCGAATCGTCGCGGCGGCTGTGGTCGCTGCCGCCGCTGACCGCACCGCCGGGACGCACAATGTCGCCGTCGAGCGTGACGACGGTGGGGCGCGGGCCGCTGCGGATGGCGTCGAGGGCGGCGCGCGCGCTGGTCAGGTCTTGGGCCACCCAGACGCGGTTGAGCAACTGCTGCGCGGCTCTGTCGATGGCAGCGTCGTAGCTGACCAGGTCGACGGCATTGCCCAGGATGCCATCCCTGCGCGGGGCAGGCAGCGGCGATGCGGAAACCAAGCGGTCGAGAGGCAGAAAGGTGGCGCAGCCTTGATGGGTGCGCTTGAGATACTCAATGGCGGCCTGCGCATCGGCCCAGCGCTCGGCCACGACATTCTGGAGGGCGCCACCCAACGCCGTTTCGATGGCCTTGTCCAAGTGGGCCGGAACGTGGATCAGTGCGGCGACCGTCCCCAGCAGGCCGGTGAGCGAGCGGTCGCGGGCGTGGGCTGTCTGCAGGACGGCGCGCACGCCGCTGGCATAGCCTGCCCCTTCGCGCTGTAGCCGGGTGAGCAGGTCATGGCGGGTCTGCAGGCGGTCGAGGTCGCGTTCGGCGCTTTGGCGGGCCTGCTGGGCCTGGTCGAGCGCAGCAGCCAATGCCTGGCGCTGCGTCTCCAGCGCGGCGATTTGGCCGCGCACGGTCTGGGTGTGCTGTTCCTGCTCTGCCAAGGCGGTTTCCTGGCGGGCCAACTGCCCCTCGATCTGGCGGGCTTCGGCGGCGTGGGCAGCGTGGGCCGAGACCTGGCGCTGCTGCTCGGCCTCCAGGTCGGCGCGGCGCTCGTGCAGGCTGCGCACACGGCTGGCCGTCTCGGCCTGGGCGGCGTGCAGCGCATCCAGGCGGCGGCGCGCGTCTGCCTGTGCCGTCTGCAGGAGCGCACGCTCTTGCTGATGCTGGTCGATCTGCGCCTGCTGCTGATCGACGCGCGCCTGCTGGGCACGATAGTTCGCTTCAGCCTCGACGATGGCGCGCTGGGTGTCGGCGAGGCGTGCCGCCACCGTCTCCTGCTGCAAGCGTAAGGGGGCCAGGTCGCGATGTGCTTCTTCCTGGCGTGCCTGAAGTTGGCGCAGCCGCTCTTGCGCCACGGCCAGCTCGCGTCCGGTCTGTTCGGCGCTGTGATGCAGGGCGCTGCTCTGCCGGTGGAGATCGCCCAGGTTGCTGCGCAGCCCGCTTTGTTGGCCGCGCACCTGCTCGATCTGCCGGCTCAGGGCGCTGAGGGCCTGCCGGCTCGCGCCGACGCGCGCCTGAATTTGCTCCACCTCGACGTGATGGGTTTGCAGTTCGTGCAGCGTGCGATGCCAGTGATAGCCATACCAGTCGCGCAGCAGATCGCGCAGGTCGCGCGCGATCTGGTCGCGCTCGCGCACTCGCTCGGCCTGTTTGCGCAGATAGCCGAGGCGCGGGCTGAGTTCGGCGATGATATCTTGCACGCGCGTGAGGTTCTGCTGCGTGGCCTCCAAGCGGCGCAGCGTCATGCTGCGCTTGGCCTGGTAGCCGGTGATGCCGGCGGCTTCCTCAAAGAGCGAGCGCAGTTCTTCCGGAGCCAAGCTGAGCACCTTGTCGATCAGCCCCTGGCCGATCAGTGCATAGGTGCGGCGGCCCAGGCCGGTTTCGGCCAGCAGTTCGGTGATGTCCTGCAGGCGAACGCGCCGGCCATTGAGCAGATATTCGTTCTCCCCATCGCGATAGGCGCGGCGGGTGATCTCGATCTCGGCGAAGTCGATGGGCAGATCGCCCTGGCTGTTGTCGAGGGTGAGGCTGACCTGGGCCATGCCCAGGCGGGCCTTGGCGTCGCTGCCCGAGAAGATGACATCGCTGGTCTTTTTCGAGCGCAGCAGGCTGAAGCTTTGTTCGCCCAGACACCAGCGGATGGCATCGACGACGTTGCTTTTGCCGCTGCCGTTGGGGCCGACGATGGCCGTGACGCCGGGGTCAAAGATGAACTCGGTGCGTTTGGCAAAGGTCTTGAAACCTTGGATGGCGACGCGTTGGATGAGCATAGGGACGTGCAGCCTAGGCGGCGCGTGCCATTAGGCCCGGCAGGACGAGTTCCAGGAGCAG
>QEUY01000314.1 GCA_003577365.1 Chloroflexota bacterium
GTTGTTTCTGCGTCGTTGTCGATGCAGGTTCCTGTGCTGCCTGGCGCCTGCGGTTTATCTTGCCGGCCCACAGTGTAGCGCCTGGCGAGCGTCCGCTCAACGGCGCAGACGACAGTTTTGCTTTGCCACTTGGGGAAGGGTCAACCCTGTCGGAAACGACAGGCAGGAATAGAGGGAGTGTCATGCGCCCTGCCATTGGCAGGGCGCAGATCGGGCTAGACTCAGGTTTGGGGGCTACATCGGTGCGGGCCTGCGCCGCAGGGAATTATTTGCGGCGCAGCGCCCAGGCGATGGCTTCGGCGCGCGAGCTGACGCCCAGTTTGTCATAGATGTTGGAGAGGTGAAAGCGCACGGTGCGCTCGCTCACCGACATCTCGGTGGCGATGCGCGTGTTGGTCCAGCCCTGCGCCAACATCTTGAGAACTTCCTCTTCGCGTTCGGTCAGGTCGAGCACGGAACTGGTGGTCTCCTTGCGCGCCAGGGCCGCGATCTGGGCGGCAGCGCGCCGGCTGAACCAGCCTTCTTCGCCGCGCGCCACCCCGCGCACGGCTTCGACGATCGCACCGGGCGCTTGATCTTTCGTCAGATAGCCGACCGCACCCTTGGCAAGCAGACTGGAGATATACTGGTCGTCGTCGTAGGCGCTGAGGACCAGGATGCGCACCGACGCCCCCGCCGCCTGCAGTTCGCCGGCCACTTCCACCCCGGACTTGCCGGGCATCTCCATATCTAGGAGCAGGACATCGGGTTTGAGCCGCTCGACCAGCGCCAGCACAGTATCGCCGCGGTCTGTCTCGCCGACCACGGTAATATCGGATGCCTGCTCCAAGAGCATACGAATGCCCGACCGGATGATGGGGTGGTCGTCGACCAGCAGCACACGGATCTCGCTCATAATACTCCTAGCTCTGGGGCTGTACCGCCTGCGTGGGCATGATATCGGTCGTTTTGCCTGGCCGGGGAGCGCGCACCAGAATTTCGGTTCCGCTATCGGGCGCTGATTGGACGGAGAGCTGCCCGCCGATGGACTCGGCCCGTTCCATGGCTCCCAAAAAGCCGAAGTGGCCTTCGCGTGCAAAGTCCAACCAGTTGCCCGGCACTTGAAAGCCATGGCCGTCATCTTCGACGCGCAGCAGCAACTGCCGTTCACCCAGGCGAAACTGCACGCGCACCGAGGTGGCGCCGGCATGCTGGACGACATTGGCCAGCGCCGACTGGTAGATGCGAAAGAGCGCCAACCGCACGCGTTCGGGCAGCTCTTGGTTATCAGAGTCCAACTCCAATGTGATCTGGAGATGGGGGTATCGCTCTCGGAAGGCCTGGGCATGGGCGCGGATGGCTTTTTCCAGCCCGAAGGGCGCTAATGCAGGCGGGCGCAGATTGCCGCACATGGCGCGCAGCGTGTTGATCACCGACTGCAACCCCTCTTGCACGGTAGCTAGATGCACGGCGGCTTGTTCATCCTGCACCGACCCGGCCAGCACGCCCAGGTGAAAGCGCGCGCCGATCAAGTCTTGCAGCGGGCCGTCGTGCAGCTCGCGCGCAAAATGCAGCCGTTCGCTTTCGCGGCTTTCGGCCAGCCGCATGCGTGTCTCGGCCAACTCGGCCATCATACGCCGCTGCTGGATCGCATAGCGTATGGCGCGCTCCAGCGCCGGCGCTTTGAGCGAGCCTTTGACTAAATAGTCGGCGGCGCCGGCTTCCATGGCCTGCAAGTCCACCTCGTGGTCACCTTGGCCGGTCAAGAGGATGATCGGGGCTTTACAACCCTTTTCGACCGCGGCCTGTAGCAGATCCAGCCCACTGTGCGGCCCCAGCCGGTAGTCCAGGAGATAGACATCATAGCTTCCGGCCACCATGGCATCCAGGGCGCGCGCAAAGTCGCTCTCCCACTCCAGCAGCGGCATGGACCAGCGGAACTCACGGATGAGTTCGCGGGTGAGTATGTAGTCGTCTTCGTCGTCTTCAACGAGCAAGATACGCAGTGTAGGGTCCACGACGTGCATAGCGGCCTTAGCCCCCGAATTCATCCTCGGGCGGCAGTTCGACGATCTCAAACCAATAGCGGCCCAAAGTCTGCATCAGGTTTACCAGCCCTTCAAAGGTGACGGGCTTGACAATAAATGAGCTGACCCCCAGGTCGTAGCTGCGCAGGATATCTTCTTCGGCTTTGGAGGTGGTCAGCACCACGATGGGGATGCGGCGCAGTTGCGGGTCGGCCTTGATCTCATGCAGCGCCTCGCGCCCGTCCTTGCGCGGCATGTTGAGGTCGAGCAGGATGATGCCAGGGCGCGGCGGGCGCGAGTCGGCAAAGGCTCCTTCATGGCGCAGAAACTCCAGCAGCTCCTCTCCGTCTTCGACAAAATAGAGTTCATTGGCCAAGCGGCTTTCGCTCAGCGCCTCTTTTGCCAAGTAGCGGTCGTCGGGGTCATCCTCGGCAATTAGAATCGTGATCGGTTTTCCCATCGGCATTTTCTCGTCGCTATCTCCTTATCGCAAGCCCCGGTCCCTATTGCTACGTCCCTATCGCTGTGTCCTCTATCGTGATTTTTGGGCCGCTGGCGGCCTGCGGCGTGTGCGCTCGCCGTGTGCGGGTCACCCGGTGGAGCGTTTAGTCAAGTTGTTTTTTGGGCAGGCAGATCGAGAACGTTGTGCCGCGGCCCGGTTCGCTCTCGGCTTCAATCGTGCCATGATGGCGCTCGACGATCTTGCGACAGATAGCCAACCCCATGCCCGTGCCGGCATATTCGCTGCTGCGCCCGTGCAGCCGTTGAAACGGCTGAAAGATGCGCTCCGCATATTTCATCTCAAAGCCGATGCCGTTGTCTGCGACGACAATCTTCCAGCGATTGGCCGAGCCGTCACATGCGTTAGCTTCTGCCCAGACGCGTACGCATGGCTGTGTGTCCGGCCGGTGGAACTTGAGGGCGTTGCCGATCAAGTTCTGAAAAAGCTGGCGCATCTGCAAGGGATCGGCCTCCACCACCGGCAGTTGGCCGACTTCCAACCGGCCCTGGGTCTCCTCTAGCCGGGTCTCCAGATCGGCAGCCACCCCTTGCACCACCTCTTGCAGGTTCACATCGACGAAGGGCTGGCCGCGCGTCACGACGCGCGAGAGGGTGAGTAGGTCTTCGATCAGCGTCTGCATACGGCGTGCGGCGTGTTGCACGCGCTGCAAATAATCATGGCCGGTCTCGTCGAGCCGGTCGCCATATTTCATAGCGAGCCGATCGCTAAAGGCGATGATCTTGCGCAGCGGTTCTTGCAGATCATGGGAGGCAATATAGGCGAAGTCCTGTAGTTCACGGTTGCTGGCTTCGAGGCGTATTGCCGCGGTGCGAAGCTGCTCCTCCGTGCGATACCGCTCGGTGATGTCTTGGCCGGTCCCCCACAGCCGGATAGCATGGCCGGTGCTGTCGGCGATGGTGTTGCCCAGCACATTGAGCTGGAGCGGCTCATCCTCTGCCCGATTGACGCGCAGCACCAGCTCAAAAGGCGTTGCCGTTGCCTGCGCATGGTTCAGCGCCTCTTGCAGCGCGGCGCGGTGGTCGGCTGCCACTCGTTCCAGCAGTTCGGCCAGCGCCAATCGGTTAGGACGTCCAGCCAAGCCCAGGATGCTTGACAGCTCGGTGGAAAGCCAGATTCGCCCGCTGTCCGGCTCCAGCTCCCAGTGGCCGATGCGCGCCAGATGCTGGGCTTCGGCTAGGCGCAGCTCACTGATGCGGAGTTGGGCTTCGGCCTGGCGACGTTCTTCCACTTCGTGGGCCAGCGTGCGGTTGGCGGTAGCCAGCGCGCCGGTGGCGCTCTCTGCTTGGCGCACCAGGTCATAGAGGCTGTTGGCCAGCCCGCCCAAGACCAAGGAATAGGCGCCGATCTTGAGATAGTGGGCCACCACCGAATTGGCGTTGAAGAGCTGGCGTGCAAAGAGCATCAAGAAGCCATCCACCGCAAAGTTGAGCAAAAGCGAGAGCATGAGCCAATGGGAAAAGGCATGGCTGCGCCAAACGCCGGTGCGGTAGAGGATGATAAAGGCCATCAGAAAGAGCAGCGCTGGCGCGACCTCTATCGGTCGCGGGATGAGCATCTCGGCGTAGATAAAGTCGGGCAGCGGCGCGGTCCAAAAGAGCACCAAACAGAAGACGACCAGCACGGCCACCGACGCAAAGATGGGCCACTCGTCCACCACTTCGTTGCCGCTGTCGTCGACGCGATAGGGGCCGACACGGATCGCGGCCATGACCATGAGCATGCCCAGGAAGAGCCGGGAGGCCAGCCAACTCCACAGCGACACGCTTTCAAAGGTAGACGGCAGGTCTTGGGAAAAGTCGGTGATCGAGACGACGGCGTGGATGGCGTCGAGGATGCCTGTGCCGATAAAGCCTGCGCCGATAAAGAGAAAGCGCCCGCTGGGCCGGCTGAAGTGGCGCACCAGCGCCAGCACCCCCACCACAAAGGCCAGGGTGGTGGCGATGATCTCCAGCACAGCATGGGCAAAGATCGATAGATACCAGCGCGTGCCCCACGGCACAAACGCGGCCACGACCAGCAACGCAGCCACCAGCACATAGTGCCGCACGCGCTTGGCGCTCACGTCGGACACGCCATGGGGGCGTTCGACAGGAGTGACTAATTCGGCCATGCTGGTTTGAACCCTTTCCACCGATCCGTTACACTATAAACGACACCATCATACCTTATCTAGACGGTTTGGCTCAAAGCCCAAGCAAGCACAGGTGCAGCGCCGTATCGTGCTGAATATCATTCGAGAAGCGTTGCATCGAACCATCACACTATGAACTATCTATCGATCCTCGTCTTTGCCACCGGCGCAGTCACCTTGGGGATGGAGTTGAGCGCCTCGCGGCTCTTGGAACCGACCTTTGGCAACAATCAGATCATCTGGGCCGCGTTGATCGGGCTGATCTTGCTCTATTTGGCGTTGGGCGCGTGGTTGGGTGGCAAGCTGGCCGACCGCTTCCCGCGCCGTCGCGAGCTTGATATTACCATCACCTTGGGCGCTGTGGGTGTAGCCCTGGCTCCCGCGCTGGCCCGTCCTGTCTTGCAGATGGCCGCGGCGGGCATGGCCGGTTTTGCGGTCGATCTGCTGGTGGGCGCGCTGCTGGCCGTGCTGCTGCTCTTCAGCATTCCGGGCATTCTCTTGGGCACGGCGACGCCGTGGGCGATCCGGCTGAGCGTGGCGCGCGTCGAGGAGGCAGGCCGCACGGCAGGGCGGCTGGCCGCCATCGGCACGGCGGGCAGCCTGGCCGGAACATTTCTGCCGGTGCTCTGGCTGATCCCGGCCTATGGCACGCGCTGGACCTTTTTTTTGCTGGCGCTGGGGCTGCTGGCGGTGGTGAGCGTGGGCAGCCTGCGCTGCGCCCACCGGTGGGCGCCGCTGCTTGGCTTTGTGGGCGTGCTGGCGCTGGCGCTGATCAGCCGGCCCGGCGGCCCGTTGATCACGGGCGGCGACGGCACGGGCGAGGTG
>QEUY01000315.1 GCA_003577365.1 Chloroflexota bacterium
CTGCGCGTGGCTGCGCTGCGTGTGCCGCCGCCCAACCGGCCCGCCGTCCCCGTGGCCGACAGCCTGGGCACGATCGTGCTGGAGCGCACGCTCGACATCCTCGCCATCCTGCTCTTGAGCGCCGGGTTTGGGCTGAGCGTGCTGGGGGCGCGGCTGCCCGGCTGGCTGGTGGGCGTCTATGCCGCCGCGCTGCTGCTCCTGGCCCTGGCCGGCGCAGCCGTGGTGTGGATGCCGGCGCTGCTGGCGCGGCTGGCCGCCTGGCCGGCGCGCCCGCTCTGGCAGCGGATGATCGGTTTTGCCCGCCAACTCGCGGAGAGCCTGCACCGTCTGCCGCGGCGGCCTGGGCTGGCCGCGCTGGTGCTGGGCGAAAGCCTGCTCATCTGGCTGTGCGATGCGCTGCTGCTCTGGCTGGTGGTAGCAAGCCTGGGCCAGGGGCTGCCCCTGCCTGCCGCAGGGTTCGCCGCGCTGACCGTCGACATCTTTGCCGCCGTGCCTCTGACTCCCGGCGGCATGGGACAGGTCGAGACGGCCTACGCCGCGCTGCTGGCGCTCTTGGCGCAGCCGGGCATCGCCATTCCCGCCGCGGTGCTGGCGACGCGCGCCATCAGCTACTGGAGCTTTCTGCTGGTCAGCGGCGGTGCGGTGCTGGCGACCGGGCTGGGCCGCTGGGTCGCGCCGCCTGCTGCCCTGCCCACCCCAGACCTAGCCCAAGCCCCAGACTTGACCCAAGAATGAGCCGTCTGCGTGCCTGCTACCGGCGTCATGCCGGGTTCATCGCCCTCCTGCTGCTCACGATCAGCTCCCGGCTGCTGGCGTTGCTGCTCTTCCGGCCCGGCGGCTTTATCAGCGACTTCTCCGATTACGACTTCTACTACACCTGGGGCCAACTGATCCCCATGGGCTATCGTACCTACGATACGCTCTGGACGGCCTATCCGCCGCTCTTTCCCGCGCTCATGCTCACGCTCTTCGAATGGGCGAGCCGCATCCCGCCCTGGGCGGAGCCGCGGCTGGCCTTTCATCTGCTGCTGGGGCTGGCGCTGCTGATCTTCGACAGCGGCAACCTGGCGTTGATCTACCGGTTGGCGGGCCGGCTGGTGCGCGACGAAGGCGCAGCGGCCTTCCCCGGCGAGCTGCCCGCGGCGCTGGCCCCGCTGGTCGCGCCGGGACTCTATGCGCTCTTCTTTGTGCCGGTCTATACGATGCTGGGCTGGCTTGAGCCGATGCCGCTTTTTTTCATGCTGCTGGGGCTGGAGCTGCTCTTTGTGCCGCGGCCCTGGGGCTGGATGGGCAGCGCGGCGGCCGCCGCGCTGGGCTTTTTGACCAAGTTGACGCCGGCGCTGCTGGTTCCGGTGGCGGTGCGCTGGCTGGGCGCGCGGCTGAGTTGGGACGCGCTGCGCCGCCAATGGTTCCGCCGCGGGGCTGCGGGCAATCTGCTGCGCCCGGCGCTCTATATTGTGATCTTTGGTGCGGTCGTGGTGGGTGTGGGCTATCCTTTCGTGCGCGCCAACCCGGCGCTGGCCTTCAGCAGCTTCCGCGTCCAGTCGATCCGCCCGCCCTGGCAGAGCATCTGGGCGCTGATCGACGGCTTCTATGGCTATGGGCTGGTGCCGCTGGATATGCGTAACCTGGGAGGGCTGGCCGGGCCGCTGTGGCAGAGCCGCGTCCCCTGGGGCTGGGTGGGGCTGGCCTTTGCCGCGCTCTACCTCTGGCTCTACACGCGGCCCTATGATTGGAGCCGCGTGCGTACGCCGCTGGCCTTCAGCGCGGCCAGCGTGCTCCTGCTCTTTCTCTACAACAAGGGCTGGAGCCCCCAGTTTTTGATCTGGGTGCTGGTCTTTATTGCGCTGCTGCTGCCCACGCTGCGCGGGGTGGTGGTCGCCATCCTGCTCAGCCTGGTCAACTTTGTCGAGTCCACCGTCTTTGTGATCATGTTGCGCAGTGAATACTGGATTATGGTGGGGACGGTGTTGATGCGCACGGCGCTGTTGCTGCTGTTGCTGGTGGAGATCTTGGCGCAGATTTGGCCCACAGCGCGCCAGGCGCAGGTGCGGCGGGTTACGGCATGGGCAACCTGGGGCGTGGTAGCGGCTGCGCTGGCGGGCGGGCTGGTCGGCGCACCGCGCGCGGCCCGCGCCTACTGGGCGCAGCAGCAGGCAAACCACCCCTGCCGCGAGGCCGTGGCGCTGCTCCAGGCCGAGGCGGGCGGCGTGAACCGCACCATCGTCACGCAGCAGCCGGAGGTCTGGCGCGACCTCTATCCCTGGCTGCGCCACGACTATGGCTTTGTGGTGCTGGATGGCTACACGCCTGAAGGCGACTACGTCGAGGAAGTGGTGCGCCGCGCCAACGCGATCGCGGCCCCAGAGTTCTGGTGGATCGAACGCACAGATGTCGCCTACTCGCGCACCAGCCCCGCCGCGGCGCGCGACCGCTACTTGGCCCAGCCCCAGGTGCATCGGCTGGAGGAGCAGACGCTGGGGGCCTGCCGGCTGCTGCGCCTGGTGGCCGTGGACGGCACGCCGCTTGCGACGGTCGACGTGGAGGGCGGGCCGTTGGTGTTGGACCTGGCGCTGACGGGCGCGGCTCAAGTGGGCGCGCCCCTACATCTGGTGCTATACTGGCACGGTGAGGCGGCCATCGGCGCGCGCTACACAGTCTTTACCCAACTGTTCGACCCGGCGGGGACGCTGGTGGCGCAGCAAGACAACTGGCCGGTGCATGGGCTGGCCCCGACCGACGGCTGGACACCCGGCGTCTGGGTGCGCGACCCGTACACGCTCGCCATCCCGCCCGGCGCCGCGCCCGGCGACTATCAGTTGTGGGTGGGCGTCTATGACGAGGCCGGACGCCGTCCCTTGACCTTGGCCGGCGGCGACCAGGCCGACCATCTGGTGATCCCGATCCCGGTGGCAGGGCGCTAGCTGGATACATCTTGTGCGGTCTCTCTCTTCTCTCTGGGCTTTGCGCTCTTCGCGTCCTTTGCGGTTTATCTCTGGATATGAGTGAAACTCGTTAGTGGATAGTGAAGCCTTTGATCCGCGAAATTGACCTGCGGGACCGCAGCATCGCCTTTTGTGTCTTTGGCTTTCTGCTGGCCTGCTATCTCTTTACCTATACCGGCGTCATCCAGAGCAGCGACGGGCTGGCAATGTTCGCCACCGCCGAAAGCATGGCGCGCCGCGGCGAGATCGACAGCAACCAACTGCTGTGGATGGGCAACCAACAGGGCAACCTTGGTCCCGACGGCGACCTCTACAGCCGCAAGGGGTTGGGCATGACGCTCTTGGCCGTGCCGTTGATCTGGCTCGCCAACCTCTGGCCGGTGGTGGGGCTGGTGCATGCGGCGCTGCTGCTCAACCCGCTGCTCACGGCGTGGACGGGCGGCCTGCTCTTTCGCACCGGGCGGCGGCTCGGCTGGAACCACAGCACGGCGGTAGCCACCGCGCTGATCTTTGGGCTGGCGACGCTGGCCTGGCCCTATACCCAGACGCTCTTCAGCGACCCGCTGAGCGGCTTTGGGCTGTTCGCCGCCTTCTACGGCATCTTGAGCTATCTGCAGACGGCGCGCAAACGCTATCTGCTGGCGGGTAGCCTGGCGTGGAGCATCGCTTATCTGGCGCGCGTGGTCAACTTGGCGACGCTGCCGATCTACTTGGTGGCGGTGGTCGCGGCGATCCTGGCTGCCCCCCCCCTGGAGGGTCGCGCGGCGCTGCCGCGGTCGCGCCGCGCCGGCGACCTGCTGGCTGCCCTGCTGGGCAACTGGCGGCCGCTGGTCACCTTTCTGACGCCGCTGGCGCTGGCCGGGCTGGTCTCGCTCTGGTGGAACTGGGCGCGCTTCGGCAACGTCTGGGATAGTGGCTATGTCGAAACCGAACGCTTTGATGCGGTCTGGTGGTTTGGCGTGGCGGGGCTGCTGGTTGGGCCCGCACGCGGGCTGGTCTGGTACAGCCCGGCGCTGCTGCTCGCCATTCCAGGCGGCATCTGGTTCTGGTGCAAGGCGCGCGGCATCTTCTATTTT
Organism: Chloroflexota bacterium; assembly: GCA_003577365.1. Classification (GTDB taxonomy): domain Bacteria; phylum Chloroflexota; class Anaerolineae; order Caldilineales; family Caldilineaceae; genus QEUY01. The sequence goes on from QEUY01000315.1 coordinate 4,022, forward strand.
GTTGTGGCGTTGAGCGCGCTCTACATCGCCATCTATGGCAAGTGGTACATGTGGCACGGCGGCTATAGCTGGGGACCGCGCTTTATCGTGCCGCTGATGCCTTTCCTGGCCCTGCTCGCCGGGCCGGCTTGGGAGGCTTGGGTGGTGCAGCGCCGTGCCGGGCTGCTTGGACGGCTGGCGGTCTTTGCGCTGCTGCTGCTCTCGCTGGGCGTGCAGTGGTTGGGGATGCTGGCGCCCTTTGGGTTGGTGCAAGACTGGCTGGCGGCCAATGTGACGCCGCTCTTTGCGCCGCAGACCTTTACGCAGTGGCGCTATTCGCCGCTGTTGCTCCAATGGCAGTTCCTCCAGCCGGAGCAGATCATCCTGGCCTGGTGGCGCACCAGCCCGACGATCCGGCGGCTGGACTGGCTGGCGCTGCTCATGCCGCTGTCGGCCATGGGGGTGGGGCTGTGGCTGTTGGTGCGCCAGATGCGGGCCGGCCGCGGGCGCACGCCGGTCGAGCCGGTGCGCGCCTTTTGGTACAGCGTGGCGCTGGGCTTTATCAGCCTGGCGATCTTGACCTATTACTACACCAACCTGACCGACCCGGATCTGCGCCGCGCTGCCGCCCGCATCCGCCAGATGGAGCGCGGCGAGGATGCTGTCTTGCTGCTGCGCCCCCAGCGCACGCAGGATTTCGCCAACGTCTATCATGGCGCGCTGCCCGTCTATGGCTTTTTCCCCCAGGGCGAACTGGACACGGCCACTGAGGGCTGGCTCAACACGCTGCGCCGGCGGCATGGACGGCTGTGGCTGCTGCCCGACGACGCGCTGCCCGAACAGTCGGGCTGGGAACGGACGCTGCGCTCTGAGGACTTTCTCTTGGTGGATACGCGCATGCGCGAACCCGATGGGCAGCGTTTGGTGCTCTATGCGCTGGCGACGCAGCGCACCTTGGAAGAGGCCGGGCTGGGCACCGTCTTTGGCGACCCGGCCCTGGTCGAGACTGGCATCGGCGAAGACAACGGCTGGATTCAGCTCGATGGCTATGCCCTGACGCCGGAGACCACGCCCGGCGGCGAGCTGCTGCTGGCGCTGCGCTGGGAAAGCCTGCGGCCCGTGGATCACAATTACCAGGTCTTTGTCCATCTGCTCAACGCCGGCGGCGATAAGCTGGCCCAGCGCGACGGCCAGCCGGTGCAGTGGATGCGCCCGACCAGCACTTGGCAGCCCGGCGAGGTGATCGTCGACCGTTATGGGCTGCTGCTGCCCGACGACCTCCCGTTTGGCAGCTATTCGATAGCCGTCGGACTGTATGACCCGGTCACCGGCCAGCGCCTCCCGATCAGCGCCGGCCCGCGCGATTACGCCATCGAGTTGGGACCGATCACGGTTGTGCCCAATCGCTAGTGGCCCCTTGGATCAAAATCGAGGAAGAACACATCATGATCAACATGCACCTGTCT
>QEUY01000316.1 GCA_003577365.1 Chloroflexota bacterium
GAGTTCCGCCAGTTGGCCGGCGTGAGCGAGGAAGGGCGCTTCGGCCAGTCGATCCTGCTGCACTATCACCCGCTGGCCGCCGATGGGCGCATTGAGTTGGAGGAGATCCGCAGCCTGGCGCTGCCTGCGCTGCAGGAGCAAGCCATCTTGTTGGAGATCTTGACCAAGCAGGCGCCGCGATGATCCCGTTCGCGCCGGCGCTGACTGTCCAACCGCTGCAGATGGCGCAAAGCGCGGCGCTGCTGCGGCTGCTCGGCCCCCAGATGGCCGCAACGCCCTACAGCCTGCCGCTCGACGAGGAGACGGTGCGCCGCGAGATCCTGGCGGATGCGCCCCCCACAGTCTACCCGGTGCGCTGGCAGCGCCATCTGCGGCTGGGCGCGTGGCGCGGCGGCGCGCTGGTCGGCTTTCTCGACGCGGCGGCGGGCCACGACAGCGAGAGCCTGGACCTGCCCGAATATCAGCCGCTGGGGTTGATCCGCTTTCTGGCACTGCCCGAACCGGGCGCGATCACGGGCGAACTGGTGGGCGAACTGGCGGGCGAGGTGGGCGCGGCGCTGCTGGAGACCGTGCAGCGTTTCTGGGAGCAGACAGGGGTGGGCTTTGTCAAAGCCTTTCATCTCAGCACGGGCTACCCCTCTTTTCAGGCAGGCGCGGGGCTGCTGCCCGGCGACTGGGGGCAGCAGGTGCGGGCGCTGACCGCGGCAGGATTTCATCTGCGCGAACGCTACTACTGTCTCTATCGGCCCCTGGGCGAGCCGCAGGAGGAGGTGACGCCTGCGGCGGATTTGAGCCTGGTCTATCGCGGCACGTGCCACGACCGGCGCTATGAGATTTACTATCGTCGCGTGGAGTGGGTGGCGCGGGCACGGCTGGTGGCCGCGCCACCGGTGATGGGCGAGGCCGCGCGCCAGGCGCAGACTGAGCCGGTGGCCTACCTGCCCGACATCTTTGTCGACCCCAAATGGCGGCGGCAGGATGTGGGCAAATGGCTGCTGCGCCGCTTGATCAACGACGCCACCATGCAGGGCTATGGGCAGATGGTGCTGCACTTGGCCCACCACCACCACGCCGCCATGAATCTCTTTGTCCAACAGGGGTTCCAGGAGCTGAGCTATCGAGGCTATTCGCTGGATAAGGTTTTGACCCACTGACGATGCATTCCTCGGGTGCTGCTCCCCTTGATCTGCCGGTCGGTTCTCCGCACATCCTCTTTGTGACCGGCGAATATCCCCCTTTACAGGGCGGCGTCGGCGCATATACGGCAGAGTTGGCGACGGCGCTGGCCGCACAGGGGCGGCGTGTCAGCGTGCTGACCGGCGTGGCCGGGCAGACGCGCCGCGTCGACGCCGGGCCGGTGGCGGTCCATCCGTTGATCCGGCGCTGGGGCTGGGGCGCAGGGCGCTCCGTGGGCGCATGGGCGCAGGCGCATGGCGTCGACTGGGTGCATGTGCAGTTTCAGACCGCGGCCTTTGGTATGCACCCGGCGCTGCATTTTGCGCCGCGCGGCTGGCAGCGCCGCGGGCTGCGTGTGGCCTGGACCTATCACGACGTGCTGGTTCCCTATCTGTTCCCCAAGGCGGGCCGGCGGCTGCGCCGCTGGGTCACCGACTGGCCGGCGCACGTCTGCGACCTGACCATCGCCACCAACGAGGGGGACCGGCTGCACCTGGCAGGCAAGGCGCGGCGGCTGGCGCGCATCCCCATCGGCAGCAACATCGCGGCGCGCACCTTCACGCCGCAGGAGCGGGCGGCGCGGCGCGCGGCCCGCGGCTTCGGGCCGGATGCGCTGGTGGTGGGCTATTTTGGCTTTTTGAACCGCAGCAAAGGCGGGCTGGTCTTGGTGGAAACGCTGCGCCGGCTGGTGGAGGCCGGGCTGCCGGCGCGCTTGTTGATGATCGGCGAGCGCGTGGGCGCCAGCGACCCCACCAACTATGCCTATCTGCAGGAGGTGGAGGCGGCGATCGCGGCACATGGGCTGCAAGATCGCGTCATTTGGACGGGCCGCCAGGATGACGGCGCGGTCAGCGCAGACCTGGACGCGTGCGATGTGCTGCTGATGCCCTACGCCGATGGGGCTAGCCTGCGCCGCGGGACGTTGATGGCCGGGCTGGCGCACGGCTGCGCACTGGTGACGACGACGCCGCAAGCGCCGCTGCCAGAGTTGGCCGCAGGCCGCGATCTGCTCTATGTGCCGCCGGACGATGCGCAGGCCGCGGCGGAGGCGGTGCTGCGCCTGGCGTGCGATCCGGCATTGGCCGCACGGCTGCGCGCTGGGGCGCGCGCCGCCAGCGCAGCCTTTACCTGGGAGCAGATCGCCGCCGAGCACGCGCGGCTGTATGATCAAATCGGAGAAGAAGAATAGCTTTCACCGCAAAGTCGCAGAGGACGCAAAGAAGAGAAAGCAGAGAAGGAAGAGACAAGAGAAATGGATCGCTGTGGGGTTGATGAGCAACGGGTGATGGTCGAACGGGCGATCCAGTGGGCGCTGGCACAGGTCGGCTCGGACGCATACCCGTCTCGCTGCCTGGCCTTTGTCGAGGATGCCTACGAACTCGGCAACGACATCGAAATCTTCGGCGGCAGCACGGCCAAGGAAGCTGCTGATGGCTATGGGCTGGAGACCGGCCAGCCGCCGCCCGGCGCGTTTGTCTTTTACGATTGTTTTGGGAGCTTGTCCGGCGTTTATCAAAACTGGGGGCATGTCGGGCTGGCGCTGGGCGATGGCCGCGTGAGCCACGCATGGGGCCGCGTACGCATCGACCCCTATTTGGACGTAGAGAAGCTGGCCGGCGCGCCGGGCTGGAGCCAGCCGCGCTATCTGGGCTGGACCGGGGTGGCGCGCATCTTGCAGGGGCATCGCAAACGGCCAGACCTTGCGCCACAAGTGGCGCCGGAAACCGCGCCACCGGGTATGGAGCGCCGCCGGTGATCCCTCGCAGCCCGCTTGAGCGGGCGTCGCTTCTAGCCGGGGGATTGATCCCCCGGCGGGGCGAGACATGGGCGTTGGCCGCGCTGTTAGCAGGCTTTGTGCTGATGGCGGCGATCTATTTCCAAACCGTGCCGCCGCTGGAGGGCTTTGACGCCACGGCGCATGTGCGCGCCGTGCTACATTTGCGCGCCACGCAGCGGCTGCCGCGGCTGGACAACGCCACGGCGCAGGTCTCCTATGAGCTGATCACACAGCCGCCGCTCTATCACAGCCTGGCCGCGCTGGCCGCGGCCCCTTGGCCGGTGGAACCCGCCCTGGCGCTGGTGCAGGCGTCGAGTCCCAACCCCTATTTCGAGAAAGGGTTGAGCGAGCGCCAGACCTTGACGCTGCCCAATGTCCCGTGGGTGGCACGCGCGCCGCTGCAGGCGGCGCGGGGGGTGGCGCTGCTGGGCGCGCTCCTGGCCGTAGCCTCGGCCTGGTGGCTGGCGCGCACGCTGCGGCCCGCCCAGCCAGCATTCGCCCTGGCCGTCGCAAGCGTAGTAGGGTTTAACCCAGTCTTTCTCTTTCTGGCCGTGACGGTGACCAACGACGGCTGGGCCGCCGGGACGGTGGCGCTGACAGTTGCCTTGGCGGCGCGTGCCGCCGTGCAGGGAAAACCGCCGCGTGTCTGGCTCTGGGCCGGAGCTGCGGGCGGGCTGGCGCTGCTGACCAAATACAGCGGCTTTCTGGCGGGCGTGCCCAGCCTGGTGCTGCTGGCGTACTATACACGGCGTATGGGGACGCGGGCGGCGCTGGCCGCGGCGGGCTGGGCGCTGCTGGGCGGCATCCTGGTCGCCGGCGGCATCTATGGCCGCAACCTGTGGCTCTATGGCGAGCTTGCGCCGCTGCAGCGCATGGCCGCGGTGATCCCGGCGCTGAACCGCGCCCAACCCTGGCCCTGGCACGAGGTGCGCGACTATGTGCCCTGGCTGGTCTGGTCCTATTGGGGCACCTTTGTGGCGACGATCGCGCCGTCTGCCTTTCTGGAGAGTGTGCGCGCCGTGATGTTGGTCGGCCTGGCCGGTCTGCCGCTGGCGCTGCTGCGCGGCAATGGGGCGGGCGACGCCGCCCCCGGCTGGACACGGCCGTGGACCGTGGCGATGGCGCTGGCATGGGCGCTGGCGGTGGCCGCGGCAGTGCTCTATTGGACGCGCACGGTCTCGTTTGGCGAGCAGGGACGGCTGGCGCATGTGGCCGCGCCGGCCCTGGCGCTGCTCTGGGTGATGGGCTGGCAGGCCTGGCTGCCCGCGCGCTGGCAGCCGGCGCTGCATGGCGGCATGACGGCGGGGATGGTCGGTCTGGCGCTGTGGGGCGCGGCGATCCTCGACGACGCCTTTCACCTGCCGCCTGTGCTGGCAAACGTGACGCCGGATCGGGTGATCGACGCCCATTTTGCAGGGGGGCCGGTCTTGCTGGGTGTCGATCTGCCCAACGGCGCGGCGCTGGCCCCCGGTGCGCCGTTGGCGCTGACGCTCTACTGGACCACGCCGCAGGTGATCGGCGAGAACTATACGCTCTTTGTGCACCTGGCCGGCCAGGACAACCAACTGCTCTACCAGTTTGACGGCGTGCCCGCCGCGGGGCGGCATCCCACGCGGCAGTGGCGCCCCGGCGAGGTCTTTGCCGACTCGCATACCGTCGCGCTTGAGGATATTGCGCTTGAGGGCGTCGCTCTGGAGGATGTGCGCCGCGACGGGCTGGCGACGCTGAGCGTGGGCCTCTATCCGGTGGCAGACCCGTCGCAGCGCCTGGCGGTGCGCGATGCAGCGGGCGCTGTGTTGGGGGATCGCGTGATCTTGGGGCCGGTGCGGCTGCATGCCCAGCGGCGGGTCGGCGCGCCCCCGCCGCGCTTGACGGCACGCTGGCAAGGTGGAATCGGGCTGGCAGGCGCAACCGTGCAACAGGATGGCGCGGGGCAGCCGGTGGCCGTGGCGTTGACCTGGTGGAGCGAGACGGTGCAGCAGCAGGAGTTGACCCGCTTTGTCCAGGTGTTGGACGCGCAAAATCGGGTGCTGGCGCAGGCCGACGGCGCGCCCCAGGCGGGCGCATGGCCGGTGTCGACCTGGCGCGCCGGCGATCAGATCGGCGAAACCGTGACGCTGGTGGCGCGGCCGGGCGCGGGCCAGCCGGCCTGGCAGCGCGTGGTCGTGGGCTGGTATGATCGCCAGGGAGTGCGGCGGCGGCTGGTTGCACCCACGGCGGGCCAAGACTTTATGACGGTGATGACGCGTGGCGAATAGGCTCACAACCGAGCAGGAAATCGCTCAGCCCGCGGCCTGGGCAGGGTTGCTGTGCAGCCTATTGGCGCTGGCCGCGTTTGCGCTGCGCGCCTATCACCTGGACGGCCAAAGCCTGTGGAGCGACGAGGGGATCAGCCTGGTGCGCAGCTCGCGACCGCTGGGCGAGATGTTGGCGCAGATGCCGGTGGAGCATGTGCCGGGCTATTTTGTGGCGCTGCACGCCTGGATTGCGCTGGCCGGGGAG
>QEUY01000317.1 GCA_003577365.1 Chloroflexota bacterium
GAAGCCGCGCCGCTGCCGGTCGATCCTGCCTGGCAGCGCAGACCTCCCACACCGAATCCACCAACTCATCCTATGCCACGCCGGCAGGACGCCCGGCCCTGCCTCTAGCGCGCCACCACAAGGCCTGTTGACGGTGGGTTGCCGACAGGCCATCGGCAGGCTGTTATCAGGTTATCCAACAGGTTATCAATGGGCTGTCAATAGCCCATTGTCAGACCATTGTCTTTCAGACGTCTATCAAGATTGACCTATCAGGATCCATCTATCAGGATGATAAGGAGGCATGTGATGCGCAAGTCAGTTCGACGGTTTGCGGCGCTCGCTCTGCTGCTGGTCCTGGCCCTGTTGGTCCAAGGCTGTGTCGTCCAGCCGGTCGCCCCTACCACCGGTGAAGGCGCTGCCCCTGCCGCCGGCGCCAAATGGTGCAGCGGCGTCGATATCACCTTCTTCCCCGGCGGCCCGGCAGGCGGCGTCTTTGCCAACAACGTCTACAACGGCGCCAAACAGGCCGAGGCCGACCTCGGCCCCAGCGTGAACTACGTCTTCTCCGACTGGGATCCACAGAAGATGATCCAGCAGTTCCAAGAGGCCGTAGCCACCAGCCCCGACGGCATCGCCGTGATGGGGCATCCGGGCGACGACGCCTTTTCGCCGCTGATCGACGACGCCGAGGCACAGGGCATCATCGTCACCAGCCAGAACACGGAACTGCCGGCCAGCTTTGCCAAGTACCAGAGCAAGGGCTTTGGCTATGTCGGCGCGGTCAACTACACCGCGGGCTATAACCTGGGCAAGGAGGCCGTGACTCGCTTCAACCTCCAGTCCGGCGACCGGGCGATGGTCTGGGGGCTGCTGTCACAGCCGTCGCGCGGCGAACGCACCCAGGGCGTAATCGACGCCCTGGAGGAGGCCGGGGTCACGGTTGACTACCTGGAGATCGACGCGGCCACCAACAAAGACCCCGCCGCCGGCACCCCCACCTTCACCGGCTATGTCTCTGCCCACCCCGACGTGAAGCTGGTGGTCACCGACCACGGCGGGCTGACCGCGACGCTGGAGACCTATCTCAAGGCGGCGGGCAAAGGCCCCGACGACATTTACGGCGCGGGCTTTGACCTCTCGCCCGCCACGCTGGCCGCGATCCGCGACGGCTGGACCGACCTGGTCATCGACCAGCAGCCCTGGCTACAGGGCTATCTGCCCATCCTGCAGATCTGCCTCAGCAAGGTCTATGGCTTCTCCGGGCTGATGATCGACACCGGCGCAGGCTTCGCCGACCAGAGCAACATCGAGTTCTTGGCCCCGCTGGTGGAAAAGGAAATCCGCTAGGCTGCCAAGTCGAGGCCCGCAATTCGCGCCAGGGTCTGATGGGCTGGGGTGGGAGGCAGCCGCCTCCCACCCGGTCTCTACCGTTTGAAGGATCGTGTTAAGGATCGCTCTGGGAGAGTGCGCCTGTGGCTACTGCCGAATCTGATGCACGGCGGGCGGGCCAGGAGCCGATGCTCCGGCTGGTCAACATCTCGAAGTCGTTTGGCGAGGTCAAGTCGTTGGAGAATGTCAATTTCGCCGTCTGGCCCGGCGAGGTAGTCGGGCTGTTGGGCGACAACGGCGCGGGCAAATCCACCCTGGTCAAGATCATCACCGGCTATCACCGGCCCGACCCCGGCGGCGAAATCTATTTTCATGGCCGGCGCGTGGAGAATCTGACCGTGCCGCAGGCGCGCCGGCTCGGCGTCGAGACGGTCTATCAGGAAAAGGCGCTGGCCGACAAGCAAAGCCTTTGGCGTAACATCTTTATGGGCCGCGAGCTGAGCAACCGCTTTGGCTTTCTCGACGTGGCGCGCATGCGCCGCGAGACCGAAGCCTTGATGACCGCCAAAATGGGCTTTACCTCCAAGGCCGTCACCACCGATACCGTGGTGCGCACGCTGTCGGGGGGAGAGCGCCAAGGGGTCGCCATCACGCGTGCCCTCCATTTCGACGCCGAGTTGATCATCCTGGACGAGCCGACCATGGCGCTCTCGCTTTCGGAGACGCGCAAGGTGCTCGACTTTGTGACGAGCATCCCCCAGGCCGGCAAGTCCTGTATCTTTATCGACCACAACATCTTTCACGTCTACCCCGTGGTCGACCGCATTGTCGTGTTGGATCGCGGGCGGGTGGCGGGCGAGTTTGCCAAGGCCGAGGTCACCCTCGACGAACTGCTTGAGCGGCTCTACAGGGTAGCCAAGACGGGCGAGATGACCTAGTGCAGCCCTGTCTGCCACACATCAAGCAGCACATCAATTTGAGGAAATAGGCGGATGGAAACCACCATACACGGGCGCGAGCCGGCTGCCCCACGCTCGGCCCTGAGCCGCTATTGGCGCGCCCACACGTTACAGATCGGCATCGTGGGCGTGGCCCTGTTGATCTGGGTCTTCTTCGCCGTGGGCGCGCCCGAGACCTTCTTCTCCTATAACATCTATCGGGCCTTCATGTCCACGACGCCCTTTTTTGCGATCGTGGCGCTGCCGCTGACCCTGGTGGTCATCACCGGCGAGATCGACCTCTCCTTCCCGGCGATCATGTCGTTTGGCATGTTGGCCTTTGCCCTGGTGCTTTCCGCCGGCGGCGGCCTTTGGCTGGCGCTGCTGGCGTGCCTGGCCGCGGGCTTTCTCACCGGGCTGCTCAACGGCTATCTGATCATCGCCTTTGGCGTGCCGTCGCTGGTGGTGACCATCGGCACCCAGTTTTTCTGGCGCGGCGTGGTGCAGGTGGCGACCGGCGGCAACGGCACATCGCTGCTGCCGGCGCGCGGCACCCTGCTCTATGAGCTGCTGGTCGGGCGGCTCTTCGGCCAGATCCCCATGCAGATGGTATGGACAGTCGTGATCGCGCTGCTCACCTGGCTCTTCCTCAACCGCCACCGCTTTGGCGCCCATCTCTACCTGATCGGCGACAACGTGGAGAGCGCCCGGCTGATGGGCGTCAACGTGGCGCAGCGCAAGATGCTGGTCTTTGCCTGGGTCGGCATTGCCGCGGCCTTTGCCGGGCTGATCGCCAGCCTGGAGGTCACCTACTATTGGCCGACGCTGGGCGAAGGCTATTTGCTCAACACGCTCTCGTCCGTCTTCTTGGGCGGCACCTCGGTCTTTGGCGGCACAGGCACGGTCTTCGGCACCTTTGTGGCGTCATTTATCGTCGGCGCCATCAACGCCGGGATCGTGGCCGTGGGACTGTCGGGCTTCTGGACACAGCTGATCTACGGGCTGATCATCGTCCTCTCGGTGATCCTGCAAACCGTGATCGGCAGGCGCTTCGGCTAGCCGCCACAGGCAGCCGGGCGCGCCGTCAAGCCATCACACTGCCGGCGCTACGCCTCTAGGCTCCGAAGCGCCGTCTCGATCGCGATCTCCTGCCGCTGCCGGTTGAGAAACAGGCTCACATGGGTATAGCCGACAGACTGCAACAGCCGCAGCGCCGGCGTATAATCTGCCGCCACGCGCTGCGGCGTGTGCGCGTCGGCCCCCAGCACCACCGGAATGCCGCGCGCCTGCATCCCCGCCAAAATCGTGTGCCCCGGGTTCATCTCAGGCAGCTTCTTCTGCAGCCCCGACGTGTTGAGTTCCATTGCCGTCCCCGCCGCCGCAATGCGGTCCAGGCTGGCCGCCAGCGTATCCGCCAGCCGCGCCGGCTCCCACGCCTGCGGAAACTCGTTCTTGACCAGGTCGGGATGCGCCAGCGTGTCGAACAGCCCCGTCTCGGCGGCCAGCGCCAGATGCTCAAAGTAGGTGCGCTGGAAGGCAACCACGTCGCCCGTAAAATAACGCTCCTTGTACTGGGCGATCTGGGGATGGACTGACCCCAGGACGTGATGAAACTCGGCGCGGCCCAACTGCTCCGCCAGACCGCGCTCCATGCCCGGCACATAATCACATTCCAGCCCCAAGCGCACGTCCACGCGCCCGGCCCAGGCCTGCTGGGCGCGTTCGACCATCTGCACATAGCCGTCGAACTCGGCGTCGGCCATGCGTACACCGGGCGACCACTCGTCAATCGGCGGGTTGTGACAGGTGACGATCAGCCCGGCCAACCCGCGCTGCGCGGCCACGGCGGCGTACTCTTCCGGCTCGCCCTGCGCGTGTTTGCAGAGCGGCGTGTGCATGTGCGACTCGTACAGGACAGGGACAACCGCAGTCGATGCCATGAGGTGTTCAGATTCCATTCCAGGCTAATGGCCGCGCCAGGTCGATGGCGGCGTGGACCGAGTAAAGATAGTCGGCGGCGATGTCGACGACATGTTCATTATATTCATTTTCACCCCACAAGAAGGGCCAATCCTCCTTGTTTTCGGGGAAGTCGGGGTTGACGGTCGGGATGCCCGGCACAACGCCCTCCGCAATATAGCTGAAGTCGGCCCGCTTGTTGCCATAGGCCACCCTCTTGGAGCTGGCCCCCACGCCCGGCACAAACGAAAGGCCGAATCGGGGTGTAGGCCGCGTCCATCTGGCGAAATCCTCCCAGCTTTGCGCCAGGCTCGACACCACGGCGTACTGCGTCTGCGTGCGGATGTCATATAGATTCGCGTAGATTCGCGCCGATAGACACAGATAGGCAGCGCCCGCGAGTGTGCGGAGCGGTGCGTAGCCCCAGAAGCGGCTACTGCGCGATTTCTTCGATAGGGGTGAGCGCGGCGCGCCGACTGGCGACATAGGCCAGCGCCGCGCCCAGCGTAAACAGCCCAATGTTGAGCACAAACGGCAGGCTGCGGTTGATCTCCGACACCTGCCCGGCGATCCAGCCAAAGGGCGATGTGCAGACCAGCACCGCCAGATAGAGGAGCGCCATGATGCGCGCCCGCTCCTCGGGCGCGACCGTGGTCGCCACCAGCTTATCCAGCAGCGTATTGGTAGCAGGCACGCTGCACCCTTCCAAAACAACCGCCAGCAGCAGCAGGCCATAGCTCTGCGGGGGGATGCTGATCAACAGCGTCCAACTGGCGATCAAACCGGCAAAGCCAAAGACCATGGGTTTGCGCGCGTCCAGGCTGCGCAGCCTGGGCATCACCAGAAAATAGAACGACAACATGGTGACGGCGCGCACCACATAGAAGAGCGACAGATATTGCGGCGCAACCTGGAGCTTCTCGGTCACCATCACCGCCCAAAAGGTCGTGTTGATGGTCGTGGCAATCGAGACGATCACCATCAGGCCACCTGTAACCAGGGTTTCGGGCGCGGCCAGGATCTGGCGCAAGACGCCTTTGGAGCCGCGCATGATCGTAAACAACGACTGATGCCGGGTGGCCTCCATGCGGGCAATGCCCTGCGCCGGCTCGACGACCATGGCGTTCATGATCAGAAACTTAGCGGTCATCATCACAAAGGCCAGCAAATACAGCCCGCGCATGGTCGGTACCAGCGAGAAGGTCGCAATCAACAGGCTGGTCAAAGGTGAAAAG
>QEUY01000318.1 GCA_003577365.1 Chloroflexota bacterium
CCCCTTGGATCAAAATCGAGGAAGAACACATCATGATCAACATGCACCTGTCTGTTTGCCATCGCCGCGCATCGCTGGCCGCGCCGCGCGCCCGCTGGGTCGGGCTGCTGCTGATTGGGCTGCTGGTTGCTGCGTGCAGCGGCGGTGAAACGCCCGCCGAACCGGCGGCCCCCGCCGAAGCAAGCACCCCGACGACGGCCGCTGCGGCTGCGCCCACGTCGCCGCTGCCCAGCCCGGCCGCGCCCGCGACCACCGCCCCTGCCGCTGAGCCGGTGACCCAGCCCGTCGGCGGCGCGGCGACAGAGCCGGTCACCGGCTCCGCCGCACAGTCGAGCACGCAGGCGATCACGGGCGCGACCGCGGGAACCAGCACGGGGGCCATCAGCCAAGCCGCCGCCGCGCAGCCGGTGGTGACCGCCACGGTGAGCGCCAACGGGTCGACCGCGGTCTTTGCCCCACTGGAGGTGGCCGAAGGGGCCGACTGTGAGATCGAGTCCCACCTCGACCTGGTCGGCTACCCGGAATTGGAGCAGCGCATGGGCTGCCCGACCGAGGAAGCGCGCTTCGACCCCATCGGCATCGAGGAGTTCGGCGACCTGCCCCCCTACGACCGCTTTATGCTCTGGTTCAGCCATGAGAAGCAGATCTATGTGCTCTTCCCTGACGGCACATACAAGACCTATGCCGACACCTGGGTTGAAGGCCAGGACCCAACCCACCCCTGTAACCCGTTGGGCGGCGAGGCCGATTCACCTCCGCTGCCACGGCGCGGCTTTGGCAAGCTCTGGTGCGAAAACCCGGACATCCAGTCGGTCATGGGCACGGTGCCGCGCGAGGAACGGCTCTGCCAACACGCGGTGCTGCAGCGTTTTGCGGCGGGGCGATTGCTGGCCTGTTTCGAAGATGCGACCGTGCGCTATTTCCGCATCCTCGACGACGGCACTTGGGATGTGGTGGCGCAGTAGCCCATGCGCGTGATCACCGGCAGCGCCAAAGGTCGCAAACTACAGATGGTGCCGGGCGATGCGACCCGGCCCATCACCGACCGCGCCAAGGAAGCGCTCTTTAGTATCTTGGGCGATTGGCTGGTGGGGGTGCGCGTGCTGGACCTCTTTGGCGGGACCGGGGCCGTGGGCATCGAGGCATTGAGCCGCGGCGCACACTTTGCGCTCTTTGTGGACCGCAGCCGCAAGGCGGTGCAGACGATCCAGGCCAACCTGGCGCACACGCGCTTGGCGGATCAGGCGCAGGTGCTGCAGGCCGACAGCTTTGCCTTTTTGGAGAGCTATCGCGGCGAGCCGTTCGACCTGGTCTATGTCGCGCCGCCGCAGTATCAAGGGCTGTGGCACAAGGCGCTGGCGCTGGTGGATGCGCGGCCCGATTTGCTGGCCCCCTTTGCCACGGTCATCGTGCAGATTCACCCGCGTGAGGAGACGCCGCTGGCGCTCACGACGCTGGAGGAATACGACCGCCGCCAGTATGGCTCGGTGCTGCTGATCTTCTATGCGGCCACGGATGACCTAAATGCGGAGGAAGAAGAGGGGGTGTAGCCTGCGAAAAAAGGGGCTGCACCCTGTCAGATGCAGCCCCCTTGGGGTATACGGGTATACGCTTGTATGCGGCGGGTCTATTGGCCGGTGGCGCTCTGGGTTTCGTCCAAGGCGCTGGTCGCCTCGCTCAGGGCACGCTCCAGGGCGGTGAGGAAGGTGGTGAACTGGTCGCTCGCCACATTCAGTTGATCCACGGCCTGCTGCAACTGCGCCATGTCCTGGCGGTCGGCGGCCAACTCGGAGCGGAGATCTGCTTCCACCGTGGCGAGTTGCCCCTGGAGCGTGCGGGCCTGCTCGGCCACCACGTCCACGTTATAGCTGACGGCGCCCACGTTTTCGTCAATGCGGGCCACGCTGGCTTCTAAGACGTCCAGTCGTTCGCCGCCGCTGAAGCTGAGGGTGCCGCCGTTGATGACAGCCAAGACCAACAGGGTCAACAACATGCCTAAAATGGCTCCCCCAATGGCCGCGCCGAACATAGTCAGCGAGTCGTTGCGGACCGCATTGTACTCTAGTTCAGGCGGTTCTTGGGCTCGCTCAACCGGTCTGGCCATATCCAGTGACTCATTGTGAACGCTCATGTGACTCCTTCCTCAACCTAGCGAAATACAACCGAATGAACGACGAATGCTCCCATGGCGTCTGCACGGCGCAAAACGGGCAGCGCAGGACGGGTGGCCCCAATCTTAACCGATGTGCAAGCTTTCGTGAAAATCGGATCAAGCGCCGGAACGGTGAAACCCGCGCCGCTGATCGACCGCATAGCTCGGTTGTCGGTTGTTGCTCCCTCTCCGGTGAGGGTTGGGGACGCCCGTGGGCGTAGTATAGCAGTACCATCTTAGCCGCACGCGCCTGATTCGTCAAGGTACGTTTCCCTACACAAAGCCGACGATAGCAAGCTCAGAGGAGCGGGGCCGCCGTGTCACCCGGCGAGGGTCGCCGGAGAACACATCTCGCCAAATGATCATGGCAAAATGATCAAGCAAATACCTCTTTCAAATGCCTCTTTGCCGGTGCGGGCGTCCTGCTCTGTGAGCAGGGAGACGAGTCTCGCCGGCGACTGCGGCACGGATCTTGCCCTATGTCCGACACGGCCCAAGCCATCAATCTACGGACGCTCGATTTTCTGCTCTCGCCCCAGGGACAGCGGGCGGCGGATACATTGGCGGCGCAAGGCGTCGACGCGGCGCGGCTGCCCGCCCAACTGGCCGCCCTGCGCCGCGAGTATGCGGCGGAAGAGGCGGGCGCGCTGCTGGCCTTGGTGCGGCTGCGCCGCCAGGCCCTGAGCAAATTCCCCGAAGCCGACCGGCTCTTCTTCACCGCCGAGGCGCTGGAACAGGCCACGGCCCGCCCCATCGCCGAACACCGCGCCGCCTGGATCGACCGCCACGCGCCACCTGGCCCTGTCCTAGACCTGGGCTGCGGTATCGGCGGCGACACGCTGGCGCTGGCCCGGCTGCGCCGCATCATCGCCTATGAAATAGACCCGCTGCGGCTGCGGCTGGCCCAGGCCAATGTGGCCGCGCTGGGGCTGGCGGATCAGGTAACCTTTCACCAGGCCGACTGGCGCGCGGCGCTGGCCGCGGGCGATCTCCCCGCGGCCGCGGCAGCTTTTGCCGACCCGGCGCGGCGCGCTGGCGGCAGACGCCTCTTCCGGCTGGATGCCATTCAACCGCCGCTGCCCGCACTGCTGGCGCTGCAGCAGGCTGTGCCCGGCCTGGGCATCAAGGTGATGCCCGGCGTCGACGACCGTGAGCTGCCCCCCGGCTGCGGCGTGGAGTTTATCAGCCATGAGGGCGTATGCAAAGAGGCGGCGCTCTGGTTTGGCCCCCTGGCGGGGCCTGGGCGCTGGGCCGCAGTGCATGACGGGCGCGTTTGGCATACGCTGGTCGCCCACGGCGCAGCGCCCCCGCTCGGCCCGCTGCGGCCCGGCATGACGCTCTATGAGCCGGACCCGGCGGTGATCCGCGCCGGGGCTTTTGCCGAGCTGTGCGCCCAGTTGGATGCCCATCTCTTTGACGCGCAGATCGCCTATCTGGCGGCGAATGCCCGGCGCGCGACCCCGCTGGCCCAATCGTTTCAGGTATTAGAGATCCACCCCTTCAGCCTCAAACTGCTGCAGGCCCGGCTGGCGGCGCTGGAGATCGGCCAGGTGGAATTAAAGAAACGCGGCGCGCCCTTTGCTCCGGAATCGCTGCGCGGGCGGCTCAAGCTGCGGCCCGGCGGTCGCCCCGGCGTGGTGCTCTTTACCCGGCAGGGCGACGACCGCATCATGATCCTCGCCCAACGCTAATCCCCCACCGGCTCCCCCGCGGCTTTGCGTGTGCCTGGTTTGCGGCTACACTAGGCACACAAGGAGCCGGTGGCATGACCGATACTATGACTACCGGTACTATGACTACCGGTACTATGACTACCGGTACTGTGACTGATGCCATATCTATGCCAATGAGTCTAGCAGTCCCGACCTATGACGAGCTCACCGCTCTGGCCCAACGCGTGGGCGAGCAGATGCTGCGCGCCGGGCTGACCTGCGCCACTGCCGAAAGCTGTACCGGCGGGCTGGTGGGCCATCTGCTCACCGAGATCGCGGGCAGTTCGGCCTATTTTATGGGCGGGGCGATCACCTATAGCAACGCTGCCAAGGCGCGCATCTTGGGCGTCGCCGACCGAACCCTGGCCACGGACGGCGCGGTGAGCGCGCCCGCCGCGGCGCAGATGGCCGCGGGGGCGCGGCGGCTCTATGGCGTGGAGGTAGCGGTCGCGATCACCGGCATTGCCGGGCCGGGCGGGGCGACGCCCACCAAGCCGGTGGGCACGGTCTATCTGCATGTCAGCGCGGCGGACGGCTATGAGCAGGGCGCACATCGGGTCTGGCAGGCCGACCGCAGCGGCAATAAGCTGCTCAGCGCGCAAGTGGCGCTGCAGATGCTGCTCGACTATCTGGCCCAGCGCGGGCTTGCCGGGCAGCGTGCAGCGCCGCGGCCAGGGGAAGGAAAAAACGCATGAGAAGTGAAGTGTTGATCGACGAGCCGGTGGATGTTTTGGTGCGGATGCTGCCCAACGGCGAGGTGCGCCCGACCTCCTTTTTGTGGCGTGAGCGCTCGCGCTATGTCAGCGATGTGGGCCGCCAGTGGGAGGAGCGCATCGAGGGGCGCACCGTGCGTTGCTTTCTGATCATGACGGTGGACAACAACACCTATGAACTGCACTGGGACCCCGCCGGCAACCGCTGGACGGTGCACCGCGGCTGGCTGCGCGATATGGCCGTCTAGCTGCCCCCCTATCTAGAACAAGGCCGCTTACCCGCTTGACCCGCCCAGAACTTGCCAGAGCAGCAGCCCGACGATAGCCAGAAGCAGAATCAACATCAAAACCGAGCCAAGCCAACTCATGAACTGGGCGGCGGGACTGGGCGCTGTCTCGGTGGGCAGCCGGCCCGGTTTCTGGATCGGTTTAAAAGGTTGGAGCAACCTGTTCCAGAGTGCGACCGCTTTCCCCATTAGGAAGGCAAAAGCCAACGTCGCGGCTATCCCCGCCACAAATCCCATTACAAACGTCCGGTCAAGTAAATAGGTATCCAAGGCGGATTGAAGATCTTCCATGGATGGGGGATTGACAAGGGCAACTTTTCTGCTAGGATTAGAACAAATGTTCTTGTGCGGTCACCGCGCCCAATCCGGGCGCGCCGCATATCCTTTTGGCCCGCCGGCCGTCATCATGGACAGGAGGCGAAAAGGGTCACCGCGATGCTCAGTCTGCGTTATCTATCCCAAAATCTTACGGTCCTCTTTGACTCGATCCTGGGCGGCTTGACCCATGCCGGCTGGAGCGGCGCATGGGCGCGCGGCGGGCTATGGGGCCTGGTGCGC
>QEUY01000319.1 GCA_003577365.1 Chloroflexota bacterium
CCGGCCTCGACCAAGCGGGGGACGAGATAGGTGCCGATATGCCCCCTGCCGCCGATCACGATCACACGCATCTCGCTCCTCCATCTCAGATATTCACCGCAAAGGGCGTAAAGAAGAAGATAGGAGAGAGCCAATAGAAAATAGGAACGAGGCGCAGCGCGTCTCTTTCATAGAACGATGCGCAATAACCCTCAGCCCTCTATTTTCTCTCGCCCACTTTCTATTGGCTCTCTGCTCTGGCCTTTGCGCGCTCTGCAGCTTTGCGGTGCATTCTCTCTTTTGCTCAAAAAGCGATTTCCGGTACGCTGTCGAATTTTGGCCCAGGCGCGGCGCGCCCGGTCAACTGGCCGAGCAGCGCCAGCGCCAGTTGCTTCGTATCCAACATCGCCCCTTCGGTCTCCAACACCGGCCCCACGCAGGCCGGGCAGCCATTGGGACAAGGGCACTGCCGGATCAAGTCATAGGCCGCGTCCAGCAGCGTGCTGTGCAGTTCAAAGAGGCGCGCGCTAAAGCCCAGCCCGGCGGCGATGCGTTCATAGAGATAGACTGTGGGCAGGCGGGCAGCGGGCGCAGCCGCCTCTCCGGTCTGTTGGTGCGCGCCCTGCACCGTGCCGCGCAGCACATGCACGCCGATATCCTGCGGGTCGCACATCAGATAGAGCGGGGCCAGGTTGGTCAGCGCATAGGCCGCGCCGTCCAGCCCGCTGCGCACCCGCACCCCGGCCTCCAGCCGTTGATGGCAGGTGCGGCAGACCAGCACCAGGTTGCTGAGCCGGTTGGCGGCCAGATAGGCGTCGTTCAGCCCGGCCACATAGCCAAAGGTGCGGAAGGGCGCCAGGTGATGCACGTCATGCTGGCGGCCCGGCGCTTCGGGCAGGCCGCACTGCGTGCAACGATAGCCGTCGCGGGCGCGCACGCGCCCGCGCTGCTCCTCCCAGTTAGGCCCGTAATCGTTGACTGAGTCGCGCCACTGGCCCATCTGCTCGAGCGCAGCCTGGGCCGCGGGCAGCACATGAAACCAATAGCCGCTCGTCTCCGTGATCCGCGGCGGATAGCTCAACGGATAGACGCCCAACATCTCATGCGTAAAGCGTTTGATGCGGCGGTAGCCCGCCACCTGCAGGCTGACGCGCAGGTCGCCGTGCGCGGCCAGTGCGCCCGACACGGCGCGGCGGTCCTGCTCGGCCAGCACCGTCACCTCCGTTTCGGCCAACGCTTCCGTGTAATAGTCTACCTCGATCGGCGTCACCTGCGCCAAGCTGCGTTCCAGGTCCAGCGCATCGACGCCATAGCTCTGCCCCTCGTGCAGATAGATCGCGCCGTCGTGCAGCAGCAGGGGCGCGGCGGCCTGTTCCAGCCCGCCGATGACCGCGGCCGCATCGCCGCGGCCCGTCTGGATCGTGACCGTGTCGCTGCCGCTGCTGCGCAGGCTGATGGCGCGCGCCGGATAGGCCTCGCCCGTCCAAAAATAGTCCCCCTGGCTGGCGTGCAGATCGCCCTGTTCGGCCAGCAGCGCCAAGACATCGGCGGCATAGGGGCTGTGCCCAAAGCCTTCCCCCGGCGCAAAGGGCAGTTCAAAGGCGGCGCAGCGCATATGGTCGACCAGCAGCAGCAGGTTGTCGGGGTTGATCAGCGCATGCTCCGGCGAACGCTCAAACAGGAACTCCGGGTGGCGGATCACATATTGGTCGAGCGCGCCGCCCGTCGCCACCAGGATCGCCAGGCTGGCCTCGTCGGTGCGCCCGGCGCGGCCCATCTGCTGCCAGGTGGCGGCGATCGTGCCGGGATAGCCGCAGAGGATGGCGGCCTGCAACTGGCCGATGTCGATGCCCAGCTCCAGGGCGTTGGTCGCCACCACGGCGCGCACCTCGCCGCCGCGCAGCCCGGCTTCGATGGCGCGGCGTTCGCTGGGCAGATAGCCGCCGCGGTAGCCGCGGATGCGCGTGGTGATCGGCGAATCGGCTTCGGCTGCCCGCGCCGCCTGCCGCCGGTTGCCGCCGGCGGGTACATGCCAGACGCGCGCCACCCGCTCGCGCAGATAGGTGAGTAGCAGTTCGGTGGTCAGGCGCGAACGGCCAAAGACAATGGTCTGCACGCCCGCCAGCACACAGCGCGCTGCGATCCCCTGCGTTTCCAGCGTGCTGCTGCGGCGCAGCCCGCGCTCGGCGTCATAGAGCGGCGGGTTGTAGAGCAAGATGTGCTTGGCCCCGCGCGGCGCGCCGCTCTCGTCGATCACCGTAACCGGCGCTTCGACCAGCCGCTCGGCCAGTTCGCCGGGGTTGGCGATGGTGGCGCTGGTGCAGATAAACTGCGGCGCGCTGCCATAGAAGGCGCAGATGCGGCGCAACCGGCGCAGCAGGTTGGCGACATGGCTGCCAAAGATGCCGCGGTAAGTGTGCATCTCGTCCAGCACGACAAAGCGCAGCCCGGCGAAAAACGGCTCCCAGTTGGCATGATAGGGCAGGATGCCGGTGTGCAGCATGTCGGGGTTGGTGATCAGCAGGCGCGTGTCGCGGCGCAGCCGGGCGCGGGCATTGGACGGGGTGTCGCCGTCATAGGCGGCGGCGTGCAGGCCAGCGGCGGGCGCGCCCTGCCGGCGTAAGTCCGCGCTCCAGCCGTCCAATTCATCCAATTGGTCGTGGCCGAGCGCCTTGGTCGGGAAGAGATAGAGGGCGCGGGCGGCGGGGTCTTGCATGAGTGAGTGCAATACGGGTAGGTTATAGCACAAGGTTTTGCCGCTGGCCGTGGGCGTGACGATGGCGAGATGCGCGCCCGCCAGCGCCGCGTCCACGGCCCGCGCCTGGTGGGTGTAGAGCGCGGTCAGGCCACGCGCTGCCAGCGCCGCGTGCAGCGCCGGGTGCAGATCGGGCGGGATGGGGGCCACCTGCGGCGCTTGGGGGGGCAGTGTACGCCAGGCGGTCAGGTTCGCCATGAACTGCGCGTCGCCGCGCAGGTCGCTCAGCAGTTGGTCAAGCGCCATAGATCAACAGAGCAAGAGAAATCGCCGAGCGGTGTGCATATCATATCGTATCATGCGCGCCGTCCTGTGACTGTGCCGTCTCATCTAGCCGCAGACGCCGCCAGCCGTTGCGCCGGGCAAAACGCCGCACTTCATGCCAGACATCGTTCACCAGGGCCTCGCCGGCGTTGAGCTCACTGAGCGCCCACACCACGCGCGGCAGCGCCGCCGGCCCCGGATAGGCCAGATAGCGTGGCGACCAGGCGGGGTGGAACTTCTGCTTGAAGGTGTGCAGCCCCTTAAAATTATAGAGCTGATCGACATGCTCATAGATGTAGTGTAAGGCCTGTTCGAGGCGCGGCCCCGCAGGCTGGTCGCCAAGATAGAGCGCGCTCAGCCCCAGGTTAAAGGCCGCATACCCCAACGCTCGGCTCTGTTCCAGCAACGAAACAAAGAGAAAATCCATCACGCCCGGCGGCGCATCGGGGCGATGGCGCATCAGGTCGACGCCCACCTCGTCGCGTTGATACTCGGCGACCAGATTGGCAAACGCCACGATCGTGCTATCTGGCGTGCTATCTGGCGCGCCGCCGGGCGCGTGGATCGCCATCACCGGGCTGTGGCGGACATACTCGTCTTCGAACCAGCCCATCGAATAGCCCTTCTCGCGGCCATGCATCTGCGTGAGCCAAGCATCGCTGACCCCGCGCAGTTCCTCCAGCAGCGCATCGTCGAGCGGCGGCTGGTGCAGGATGGCTTGATAGCCGCTGCGTTCCAGCCGGTTCACCGACGAACGCAGCGATTTGTTGGTCCGGCCCGCCAGGCTAAACGTCGTCAGATCGACGATGGCCTCCTGGCCGATACAGAGCAGGTCGAACTGCTGGTCACGATAGGCATCTAAGTGGTCTGGCAGCACCTGGTAGAAGGCGGGCTGCCAGTCGTTACGCCGGCAATGGCCGCGGAATGCCGCCAGCGCATCCGCGAGATCGCCCGGCGGGCCGATGGGATCGCCTAGGGCCAGCGCGACGCGGCTGTTGACGGCGAAGGCGACGACCGAGCCGCCGGAGCTGAAGAAATAGGATTTGTCGGGCAGGAGCGCGAAGCGCGCCACCGAGGATGCGCCATACTGTTGGACGATCCGCGCGGCGCGCTGCCGCTCGGCTGCACTGGCCGGGTGGCGCAGCACCATGGGGCGCAGCAGCATCCACAGGCTGTAGCCCAGCGTGACGCCGCCGACGAGATAGATAGAGCCGGCGAAATAGCGGCCAAAGGCAGTGACCGGCTGCAGCCCTGGGTCGTAAAACTGGGTGACCATGATCCCAGTCTGGAGCAAGGCGGTCCATAGATTGAAGGCCGTGTGGAAGTGGCGGTCTAGCAGATAGAAGCCGAGCGTGCCATAGACGGCGGTAAAGACGATGCTCGCCGCCAGCGCCAATAGCCCTTGGCGGCGCGAGGGCGGGTCGGAGAGCGCATGGAAGTGGCTGCGCTGGGTCCACAGATAGAGGGCGAGGAGCAAGGCCAGCGTCGCTTCTTCATAATCCAGCCCTTTGACCATGTGCGCCGCCGCCGAAAAGAGCAGGATGATCAGTGTGAGCAGCCAGGCGGTCTGTTTATGCCGCCACAGCCCGTTCGCCAGCAGCAGCAGGGCAAACCCTGCCAGCACCGATGCCAGGTGGCCGCCGTGGCGCACCAAGAGCGGCGAGTAGATCTCCAACCAGGCAAAGCGCCGGTTGAGCGTGGGCAGAAGGCCCGACACGACGTTGACCATGCCCATCAGCGCGGTCAACAGCGCGATCAGCCGGACCGTGGGTTGGGGGGCCGTCCAGGGGTGTACTTGGCGGGGGGCCAAACGTCCTAAGGCGCGGTGATGTGCCATGCGTACCTGCTCATACCAACTCATCCCAATCAGAAAACAAGGCAAGGGCCTTCCTCCTATCTTACCGGTTTGCCCCCTGCTTGACAACCACCCCGGCCCGGCCTAGACTCATAGCAAACCATCCATCTCCACCCGTGCCCGCCAGGGCTTGTCGAAGGATGCCGCGTTATGGACTTCACCCCGCCTGCCCGGGTCCAGCCGCTGGTCGCCCAGGTGCGCGACTTTGTCGAGCAGGAGCTTTTTCCGCTGGAGCCGGCTTTTCTCAACCAAGAGTTTTCCACGCTTGTCCCCCAGCTTGCCGAAAAGCGCGCCCAAGTTAAAGCCGCGGGGCTGTGGGCGCCCTATCTGCCGCCGGGTTACGGTGGGCTGGGGCTGCCGCTGGTCGAATATGCGTTTATCAGCGAAGAACTGGGGCGCAGCCCGCTCGGCCACTATGTTTTTAACTGCCAAGCGCCCGACGTGGGCAACCTGGAAATTCTGATCCTCTTTGGCAACGAGGAACAGAAACGCACCTATCTGGAGCCGCTGGCGCGCGGCGAACTCCGCAGTTGTTTCGCTATGACCGAGCCGGAGAA
>QEUY01000320.1 GCA_003577365.1 Chloroflexota bacterium
TCCTACCTGCTCACTCACCCGGAGATCGCCCACGGCCCCATCCGCATCTGCTTCACCCCGGACGAGGAGATCGGCGCCGGCATCCGCCATCTCACGCTCGCCGATCTCGCCGCCGATGTGGCCTATACCCTGGATGGGCAGGAAGCAGGCGAGGTCACCTACGAGACCTTCTCTGCCGACAAAGCGGTCGTCACCATCGGCGGCGTCTCGACGCATCCGGGCACGGCCTTCAACGTCCTCGTCAACGCCCTGCATCTGGCGACCAAACTGATCGACATGCTGCCCCAGCACACCCGCACCCCAGAGACCACGCGCGAACGCCAAGGCTTCATCCATGTCTATCAGATGAAGGGGAGCGCCGCCGAGGCCGAGATCCACTTCATCCTGCGCGACTATGAACTGGCCGGGCTTCAGGCGCACGGCGACCTTCTGCGTGCTGCCTGCAATGCCCTGCAGTTAGGCGAGCCGCGGGCGCGCATCCACTGTGCCATCACGCCCCAATATCGCAACATGCGCTATTGGCTGGAAAACGACATGCGCCCGGTACATCTGGCCGAGGAAGCGATCCGCCGCGCCGGGCTTGAAATTCTGCGCACCCCGGTGCGCGGCGGCACGGATGGCTCCCAGTTGACCGAAAAAGGCGTGCCTACCCCCAATCTCTTCACAGGCATGCAAAATGTCCACGGTCCGCTGGAATGGATCTCGCTGCAGGACATGGCGCGAGCTGTCCAAGTCTGCGTCGAGCTGGCGCAGCTCTGGGCCGCGCAGGCCAAAGCCTAGCGCCTGCGCCCATGTGACACGGGACATCCCGGAATTGCACGCTCTACGCCACTAGGGGATCAATCTCCTGGCTAAACGACGACGCCCGCTCAAGCGGGCTGTCGCATTCTTTGTGGAAGCCCCTTTCAGGGGGCGTCGTTGTTTAGCTCGGAGGCTGTAGCTCTGGGCAGATAAACGTTCAAAATCCAGGAGGACCAGGATGTCGATCAGCTCTGTACAAAGGCCTCTCGTCAAGGCAAGCGGCGCACCGAGGGCGTCTTGACGATGATCGCCGCCGCGCCGATCAGACAAATGGCCGCGCTCAACATGATCGCCTGGCTCAACCCGATCCACTCCGCCATCGAGCCGATAAACAGGTTGCCAAAAGGCGTAAAGCCAAAAAAGGTCAAGGTATAGAGGCTCAGCACGCGCCCGCGCATCTCGTCGACTAACTGCGTCTGCAGCAGCGTATTGATCAGCGTAAAGGTCAGCATAAACCCGATGCCCAGCGCGGCGGCCAGGGCCAACGCCAGCGGGTAGATCGGGGTGAGCACAAACACCGTCAAAATCAGCGGGAAGGTGAGGATGGCGCGCGTCATCCAGCGCCCGCGCCGCCCGTGGTCGCCGGAGCGCGCGATCAGAAATGCGCCCGTGACCGCGCCCACGCCCGTTGCGGCGTTGATCGCCCCAAACGCGCCGGGGCCTTGGTGCAAGACCTTATCCACAAACGCCGGCAGCACCGTGCTGTAGGAGGTTCCAAACATACTGAAGACCAGCGCCAACAGGAGCAGTGCGGCCAGATCCGGCGAGTTCCGCACATAGCGCAGCCCGCTGATCAGTTGCTTCCAGGGCGAATGGCTGTCGCTGCTCTTGACGTGGGGGGGCAGCCGCATCGCCAGCAGCCCCGCGATCACCGCCACAAAGGTCAACCCGTTCAACAAGAAACACCACGCTGCGCCGACCGCGGCCAGCACCAGCCCGCCCAAGGCCGGACCGATGATCCGGCCACTGTTGAAGGTCATCGAATTGAGCGCGATGGCATTGGAGAGATGCTCCCGTCCCACCATTTCGACCACGAAAGCCTGGCGGGTCGGCCCGTCAAAGGCGTTGACCGCGCCCAGACAGGCCGCCAACACGACGACATGCCACACCTGCACCACCCCGGCAAACGTCAACCCCGCCAAGACCAGCGCCAAGATCATCGCCGATGTCTGTGTCGCCACCAACAGCGACCGCTTGGGAACCCGGTCGGCGACGACGCCCGCCCAGGGCGAGATGATCAGGGCGGGGATGGCCGAAGCAAAGCCGACGACCCCCAGCGCGATCTCCGACCCGCTGATCTGATAGACCAGCCACCCCTGCGCCACGATCTGCATCCATGTTCCCGCCAACGACACCAACTGCCCCATGAGGAACAGCCGGTAGTTGCGATGTTGCAGCGCCACAAACGTGCGCGGGACGCGCAGCGGGCGCGCCCGCTGCGGCACAACCTCGGGCGGCAGGCTGGGCGCGCGCGGCGGGTCGGCGGGCGGCGTACGCGAAGGGTCGGCAGCAGTCATCGCGTCCTCTCCATGCGGGGGCAGGCTCTCAGGATAGATTGGGGGAGGCCGCGAAAAGCTGCCGCAGCAGCCCCAAGGCCTCCATCAACAGACGGCGCTCATCCGCGCCCAGGCCGGCGATCATCTGTGTGATGCTCGCCTCGGTGCCGCGCAGCGCCGCTTCCATCACGGCGCGGCCCTGCTCGGTCAGCGTCAAGGTCACATAGCGCCGGTCTTGCGCCGAGACAGAACGGTGGATCAAATTCCTGCCTACCAGCCCAGACACTTGGCTCGACATCGATGGCAGGGTGAGGCCGACATGCTCGGCGACGGCGGAGAGCGGCGCCCCCGGATGCCGGTTCAAGAAGGCCAAGACGCGAATCTGCAGCACCGACAGGTCAGGCTCCCGGCAGCGCCGTACCTCGGCGCGCAGGGTCTGCATCACCACCGGGATCACCTCGATCAATTCATGTGCGACGCGGTCGCTGCTGTGTAGGTCGTCCATTTTATTTGCCATTCAAAGTATTTGGATGTTTAACTTTAGTCGCTCGCTCCGGCGCTGTCAAACTCGGCCCCCAACGCCTGCGGCTTCGCGCCGTTCCGCAGCCTCTCCCACCCCGCTGCCCCGCAAAGCCAAATAAATCGCGCAAAACTGGAGGAACATTCGCCGCCCGCCTACCGTTGACTGAACAGTATGAACAGCGCAAAGACCAACCTTCCACCCTTTATACGCCCGGCGCTCGCAGCCCTGCTGGTGGCCGCATTTGCCGTGGGTGCGCTCTACTTCTGGCTGCTGGCCGATCTGCCGCCGATCAGTTCGGTCGAACAGCGCCTGATCCGCCCCACCACCCAGATCGTCGACCGGCATGGGCGGCTGCTCTACGAGGTGCTCGACCCCAACGCCGGGAAACAGATCGACCTGAGCCTCGACGATGTGCCGCCCGCCTGTATCCAGGCCACCTTGGCGACCGAGGACAGCCGCTTCTATCTCCACCCCGGCGTCGACCCGGTCGCCATCGCCCGCGCGGCCTGGCAGAACTATCGCGCCGGAGGAACCGTCGTCAGCGGCGGCAGCACCTTGACCCAGCAGCTAGCGCGCAACCTGCTGATGACGCCCGCCGAACGCTACGAACAATCGCTGCGCCGCAAACTGCGCGAAGCCTATCTGGCCTGGCGCTTGGAGATGCGTTATTCCAAAGACGAGATCCTGGCCCTCTATCTCAACCAAACCTACTACGGGCATTTCGCCTTTGGCCTCGAAGCCGCGGCGCAGGTCTTTTTCGCCAAACCCGCCGCCCAGCTCAGCAAGGCGGAATGCGCGCTGCTCGCCGGCTTGATCCAATACCCGACCGGCTATGACCCTCTGGCCGGCCCAGAGACCGCCAAACTGCGCCAGGCCACGGTGCTGCGCCTCATGCGCGAGGCCGGCTTCCTGACGGCGGATGAGGCCAACCTGATCGCTGCCGAGCCGCTGCGCTTCCGCTCTCGGCTCTTCAACATCCGCGCCCCGCACTTTGTCATGTACATCCAAGACCAGGTCGCGCAGCGCATCGGCGCGGATCGGCTGCGCGACGGCGGGCTGCGCGTCGTGACCACGCTCGACCTCGACCTGCAGCAGCGCGCCGAGGAAGCTGTCCGCTACCGGCTGGACCTGCTCAACTGCCGCATCCCTGGGCTGTGCGACGGCTCCACCGACCCCAACCGCCGCGTCGACAACGCCGCCGCCGTCATCCTCGACGCCACCAGCGGCGACATCCTGACGATGGTCGGCAGCCCCGACTATTTTGACACACGCATCCAGGGCAACGTCAACGCCGCACTGGCCCTGCGCCAGCCCGGCAGCGCCGTCAAGCCGCTCACCTATGCCGCCGCGCTCGACCCGGGCTGGAGCGCCGCGCTGGGCCTAGAGCCGCTGACGCCCGCGACCATCCTCGCCGACCTGCCCGCCACTTTCTACGTGCGCGATAAGGCGGGCGGCAATGTGCCCTATACACCGGTCAACTACGACCGCCTCTACCACGGGCCGGTCGCCGTCCGCACCGCCTTGGCCAACAGCTACAATATCCCTGCTGTCAAAGTCTTGGACCGCATCGGCGTGGAGATACTGCGCCGGATCGCCACCCAGGCCGGGATCACCACCTTTAACCAGGAATACGGTCTGGCCCTGACCCTGGGCGGCGGCGAGGTCAAGCTCTTAGACCTGACCACCGCCTATGGCATCTTTCAAAACGGCCACCGGCTCGACACCCGCGCCCTGCTCGACATCCAAGCACAGGGCCAGAACGGCGCTTGGGTCTCCCTGCTGCACGCCGGCGCGCCTGCGGCGCGCGACCCCTACGGCGCGCAGGTGATCGAACCGGCCACCGCCTATCTGATCACCGACATCCTCTCCGACCCGCTGGCACGCCTGCCGGCCTTTGGCGAAGGCTCGATCCTGGAGTTGCCCTTCCCCGTCGCGGTCAAGACCGGCACGACCACCGACTGGCGCGACAACTGGACCATCGGCTATTCGACCCGGCGCATTGTGGGCGTCTGGGTGGGCAACGCCGACAACACCCCCATGCTCGACGTGAGCGGCGTCGACGGCGCGGGGCCGATCTGGCACGACCTGATGGTCGCCGCGCACCCCAGCGCGCCGCCTGCCTTCCGCGCGCCAGCCGGCGTGATCACGACCACCATCTGCGGGCCGAGCGGGCTGCTGCCTTCGCCTGCCTGCACGCGCACCCGTCAAGAGAAGTTCATCCACGGCACCGAACCACAGCGCCAGGATGATCAGTTCCAACGCGTGGTCGTCGACCGCGCTACGGGACTGCTCGCCGGACCCGGCACCCCTGAGGCGCGGCGCAGCGAACGCACCTATTGGGTGCTGCCCGCTGAATACCATACCTGGATGGTCAGCCAAGGCATCCCGATCTTACCGCCTGGCGCGACGGCAAACAACACAGCAGGCAACACGACGGCTGCCGCGGCTTTGCCCTCGGCGCAGCAGGCTGCCCCCTTGGTCTTGACCGCGCCGACCTCCAACACGGCCTACCGGCTGCACCCTGGCGTGCCGCTCGACCGGCAGCGCATCGAGGTCGCGGGCTATGTGGCGGATGGGCGCACCTGG
>QEUY01000321.1 GCA_003577365.1 Chloroflexota bacterium
CTTTGACAGCGCCGCCAAGGCCGAGGTCGACCTCAACGGGCGCTACACCGCCGCCGCCGTGGCCGGGCTGTTGAGCACCCTCTCGCCGCAGTCCAGCCCCACCAACAAACAGTTGGCCGGCGTCACCAAGCTGGCGCAGCGCTTCAGCTACAGCGACCTCAAAGACCTGATCAACGGCGGCGTGCTGGTGCTGGAAGAACGGTTGGGCGTGCGCGTCGTGCGCGGCGTCACCACCGAAATGGCATCCAACGGGCCGTTTAAACAGGTGACCACGCGGCGCATCGTCGACTTCGGCAAGGCGGGCATCCGCCAGGTGAGCAACCCCTTTATCGGGCGGCTCAACAACCAGCGCGTGCGCAAGGCCCTGCAGGGCGCGATCGACGGTTTTCTCACAACCATGGTGCAGGATGAGGCGCTCACCGAATACGCGCTGGAGGTCACTGCCACGCGTGACGACGAGATCGCGGGCCGCGCCATCGTCAACGCCATTCTCAAGCCCACCTTCAGCATCGACTTCATCGCCGTCACCCTGACCCTGCAATAGCCACAGGTGAGCAAACTCACTCTGGTCTTTGCGCCCTTTGCGACTTTGCGGTGAACCCTTTCCGGTAAATCTTCAGGAGAGTACAGTATGCCAAGCACAAGCGTATACACCGGCGCCGACGGCTCCATCACCCTCTCGACGCCTGAAGGGGCCGAAGGCGAACAGGCCCAGGCAGTGCTCGACGCCTATGAGCTGATCAGCGTCGGCCGCGTCCACGATGTGCGCGTCGAGGTGCAGTCGGACGTCCGCGCCTATCATGAGGTCGGCCAGCGTTACGCCACCGAACTGCGCCCCGGCAATGTACATATCCGCGGCACGATCGGCCGCGCCTATATCAACGGCGCGCTGCTCAAGCTGCTGCTCGGCGAGGCCGCCACCAGCCGCCCCGCGGCCAGTTGGACCCAACCCGCCTTCAACATCACCCTGCTGCTGGCGAACCCGGCGCTGCCCGGCCAGACCAATACCCTGACCCTGCACGGCGTCAAGATCGAGAACTGGGTCTATAACCTGCCCGAAGATGATTTCGTCATGGAAGCGGTCGGCTTTCAGGCGCTGCATCTCACGGTGGAGGATGCCGGATAATGCTCAGCGCCGAAGATCTGCTGGCCGGCAGCCAACTCACCTTTGTGGTGACCGTGCCGCGCAGCCTGCTGCGCCCCAGCCTCAACGGGCAGACACCCAATGGCGATGCCGCACAGGAGGATGCTGCCGGCGCGCTGGCGGTGCGTCTGCGCCCGCTGACCATCGGCGACATGCAGATGATCGCCCGCGCCGCCAAAGACAAGGATAGCCTGGTGGCGACGCTGATGGTGCAGCAGGCGCTGGTCGAACCCAAGTTGAGCGTGGCGCAGGTCGCGGCCATGCACGCCGGGCTGGTCCAATTTCTCTTGGACCAGGTCAACCACATCAGCGGGATCACGCTGCCGGCGCAGGAGTTGGATCAGGCCGTGGAAGCGCCGCTGGCGCGTGCCGCCTTTCTGCTGGCGCAAGCCTTTGGCTGGACGCCCCAGGAAGTGGGCAGCTTGACGCTGGGCCAAATCCTGCTCCATCTGCAACTGTTGCACGAGCAAGAACGCGCCTAGCCCATGCCCCCTATCAGGCTGCTTGTCGAGATGGTTGTCTAGCTTGTCGCCCACCGGTTGACCTATGTCTATCCCTGTCTCTCTTCTTGCCAACCCACAGCCTGATCTCTGGTCGCAGCGGACGGCCCTCTTCCGCCGGTTGCTGCGGCGTTTTACCCAGCCGACCCACGGCTTCCTGGCCGAACTGGACGCGCTCGAGGCCTGGTGTATGCACCTGGTTGACCCGGCGCTGCCCGGCGCGGCGACGCTGGAATCGCCCTTTGCCGGGCTGCACACGCCGGAGGGAGCCGCACAGCCGTCCTTCGCCGCGACGCCTGCCAAGACCGCCACGTCGCCCGCGCTGCATGGCCGCCCGCCGCGCCGGCCTCTGACAACGCCGTCCGGTTCAGCCGCCGGCCCGCAGCCGGGGTCGCCTGTTCCTGCCGACGCCGCGCCGCGGGTTACGGACGCGCCAGACACACGGCCCGCGGCATCACGGGACGGAGCGCCACCCGGCGCAGCCGCCGCGGGGATCGTCCTGCCGGTGCGCGGCAAGGCGACGGGGACATCTGCTGCGGCGCGCGCCGCCAGTGCATCCCACCCTGCCGAGACACCCGCGCCCGATCCCCCTGGGGCGCGCATGCTTCGGCCCAGCGACCTTCTGCCCGCGGCTATCGACGCCGCGCTGCCCCCCCCTGATTTGGCTGGTTCGCCGGTCAACTCGGTCGCGGCTGCCGCTGCCCGCCTGGCCCCCGCGACCGGTGTCAGGACCAATGGCTTGACCGGGTCGGATGCGACGGTGGCCGCAGGGCTGCGCCTGCTGTCCGCGCTCACCGCCTCGCTCTATGGCCGCGCGCCCGCTGCCGCTCCCCAGATGCCGGCCTCCGCGCCGCCGCAGCCCATGGGGGCTGTGCCTTGGCGCGCCGACAACTGGCAGCCCCCCGTGCCGCCCGCCGCAACTGAGGCTGCGCCGTCCGCCGCGGCCAGCGGGACTCAGCCTGCGCCGTTCTCGCCCGCCGCGCCGGACTCGCCTGCGCTGCTCGCGCCCCAGCCGGTCGCGCCGGATATGCCCTGGCCGCGGCCCGCGCCGTTCGCCGCGCCCTTTACGCTGCCCCTCGACGCCGACCTGTTGGCCGATCTGGTCAACGAGGCCCTGCTCGAACAGGCGCGGCGGCATGGAGCCAACCTGCCATGAAGATCAAACCGATGTTGGGCGACTGGGAGATCCCGCGCATCGGCGCGCTGGACAGCGCCGAACGCCGCATCTTTGTCGAGTTTGCGATCCCCGGCCGCGTGGGCAGCCTCTATCAAGACCTCAACCGTGCCCCGCTGCGGCTGGTCATCACCGGCAGCCTCTATGGCGACGAGCCGCGCGACGAGTTCTTGCAGGCGGTGCGCGAGAAGTTCAACGCCGGCGAGCCGGTCACCTTTGTGGCCGACATCCTCACCGCCACCGACGTGCAGTATGTGATCGTGGAAGACCTGCGTTTTGCCGAAAACGGCCTCACCCCCGACCAAACCGACTATCGCATTGTGCTGCGCGAAAGCCCGCCCCCGCCGCCACCCCCTGACCCGCTCGGTGGGCTGGATACAAGTCTGCTCGACCAGGCGACCTCGCTGCTCGATTCGGTGACCGGCGCGCTCGATGTGCTAGATGCCCTGGGCAACATCCCCGACTTTGGCGACCCAACCGAGCCGCTGAGCAGCGCCCTGGACGGCATCACCACGGCCACGGCTGACCTCGGCAGTATCTTGTCCCCCCTGACCGATATCTTCGGCACAGGGGAAGGGTAACTGCGATGGCGGAAGGTTCGCTCTTTCTCAACATCGAAACGCTGCAAACCGCGCTGGGCGGCATCAACGACCTCTTGGGCTCGTCGCCGGAGGACGGCGGCCCAGGTAGCGGCTTGGCCGGCGCGGCCCATCTGGCCGCCGACCCGCCGGTGCAGCAGGTCGCCGGTTTCAAAGCGGTCTTTAGCGGCGAGGTCAGCGGCGTCTTGGATTTTGACCTGGGGCCTGCACTCGACGACCTCACCGGCCTCTTTGAGTCGCTGCGCACTGCTGTCCAGGCATCGCCCACCGCCGCGCTCGACGATTTTGCAGGCCGGCTTCAGGCAGTGGACAGCGGCCTCAACGCCGATTTCATCTCGACGCTGCAGCAGACGCTGACCACCATCCGCTCTATCTCCGACGGCGTGCCCGAAAACCGCACCGGCGTGGTCGCCGCCCTGCTCGACCAGATCCTGAGCGTGCTGGGCAGCCTGGACGGGCCGGAGGCGCAGACGATCCGCAGTTGGATCGAGTCGCTTGCGGCCATGCAGGAAACGCTGCTGCCGATCATCGAAGCCGCACAGTCCGCCCCCGACCCGGCGGCGCTGGCTGTGGAGGTCGTGCAGCAGACGTTGACCAACACGCTCGACCGGCTGGGCTTTGCGGGCGCGGCGCGGCTCATCACCTTTCTCGACGATTTCCCCGGCAACGCACTGTCCGCCGGCCTGGTGGCCGAGCTGACCGGCGCGCTCGACGGTGCGCTCAACGCCTACGGCGAGGTGATCGTGCAGGTCGACGCCGACTGGCCCGCCTTCCGCGATGCGGGCGTCGCCGTGGTCGATTTCATGCAAGACCTGAAGGAGAAGCTGCGCGCCGTGCTGGCCGTGATCGAGCGCATCGTCAGCGCCAAAATTTTCCAGCCCAACGCGCTCTCCGCCTATCTGCAAAGCCTGTTTGACGAGGCGCTTGCCACCCCCGTGGCCGAGGCGCAGCAGATCGACGGCCCCTATAACGCGCTGCTCGACCGCATCGACAGCGCCATCGAGGGCATTGACCTGGACTTTATCCGCACCGACATCCTCGGCTTCTTTGAGCAGACGCGCGCCACCCTGGAGCAAGCCAACCTGTCCAGCGTCGGCGACTTTCTGCAGACACAGCTTGCCACGGTCACCGCCGCCGTGGATCGGCTGCAGCAGGGCGTCACCGATTTGCTCACGCAAATCCAGGCCTTTTTTGGCGGCCTGCTCGACCAGATGCGCGGTTTGGCCGCCAAGGTCGGCGAATTTCAGGGCGACGGCTCCTTCCAGTTCAACTTCGAGCAAGACCTGCGCGCGCTCTTCAACCGGGCGCGCCTCGCCATCGGCGGCGACCCGGCCAACCCCGATGCGCCCAGCCTGGCCGGCACGCTGGACGATTTCCAGGGCACGCTTGACCAGTTCTTGCAGCAGATCAACGGGCTGCTCGTCCCCGTGCAGAACACGGTCGCAAGCGTCCGCACCCAGGCCGTGGACGGCATCAACCAGTTTGTCACCTTCCTGCAAAGTCTCGACGTCGCCGACTTGGTGGAGCAGTTGCGCCAGCAGGTGCAGGGCATTCTCGACCAGCTTGGCCCCATCGACTTCGGCGTGGTCGTCGACCCGGTGCTGCAAGTGATCGAGGAGAACACCGCCAAGATCCGCGAGATCGACCCCTCCTCGCTCAACGACATCCTGCGCGCCGCCCTCGCCACCGCTCTCGACGTGATCGTCTCGATTGACTTCAGCGTCGAGATCAGCGCGCCGCTCAAAGAGCAGTTTGACGGGGTGAAAGCCCTGCCCGCCGCGGCCTTGCAGGCGCTTCAGCAGCGTTATGAGCAGGCCATCGGCATCCTCGACGCGCTCAACCCGGCGCAACTGCTCGACGCCCTGCTCGCCGCCTTTGACGTGATCGAACAGGCCGTCTCCAGCCTCGACGTGGCGAGCCTGCTCCAACCGCTTGACCAACTGCACACCCAATTTCTGCAAGACCCGCTGGCGCAGTTGCGCCCCTCAGAACTCGACCCCGCCGCCCTGCTCGCGCCCCTCACCGCACAACTGGACGCGCTCAAGGGCCGCGTGCTTGCCATCGACATCACCAGTTGGGTGGACGACCTCCTGGCCGCCATCGCCAAGGTGCAGGATGACCTCGCCGCCATCCGCCCTTCGACGCTGCTGGCGCCCTTGATCGAGGACTTTGGCCGTATCGAGAGCGAACTCGACCGTTTCAAGCCTTCCATCGTCTTTGCGCCCATCGCCGACCTGGTCACGCCGCTGCTCTCGCTGCTGGAGGGCATCCAGCAGCAGGCCATCGACGCCCTTTTTGCGCTCTTCCAAGCGCCGCTCGCCATCCTGGATCGCCTGCGCCCGCCATCCTGGATCGCCTGCGCCCCGCCGAACTGACGAAGTTTATCCAGGCGCAGATCGACAAGGTGCTGGGCGTGCTGCGCGCCGCCAATTTTGCCGCCCGCTTCGCTCAGATCAAGGCCAAGCACTTCGACCTCACCGCCGCGGTGCAGGCCGGCGGCGTCGAGGCCAAGATCGAACTGGCCGCCTTTCTCGACCCCGACGAACTCTTGGACGACCTGGGCCGCGGCTTCAACGCCATTATCGTCGCCCTCGAAGGGCTGAAGACCAATGTGGACCTAGGCGATGACCTGGCCGACCTCTATGCGCGGCTGCGCGAGCGCATGCTCGCCATGCTGCCGCCCTTTGCCCGCGAGCTGATGGACCCGGAGAAGTTCAAGCGGGTGATGCGCCTGGCCGACCCGACGCGCTTCCTCGCCGACCTGGACGCGCGCTTCGAGGCGATCAAGGCTAAGCTGCTGCCGATCCGCCCCGAAGAGATCGCCGGCGAACTCGACGCCACCTATGAGAGCGTGCTCGCCATCGTCGCCGGGCTGGACCTGAGCGACAGCCTCAACCAGCTCAAGACGGCCATGACCCAGGCGCAGGCGATCGTCAACAGCCTGCGTATCGACTTTCTGGCCGCGGACCTCAACCGCGCCCTGGGCGACGTGCAGGCGCTGGCCGCCGCGCTCGACCCGCGCCGTGTCTTTGCCGACCTCGACGCCGTCCATCAGGAGGTCGCAGACGTGGTCGCAGCCACGCGGCCTTCCGTGCTGCTGGCCGGGTTGGGCACAACGCTGGCCGCGGTGCAGGCGCTGGTGAGCAGCCTCAGCCTGCGCGCCACCCTGGCCGACCCGCTTGACCAAGCCTGGGTCGCGGTGCAGGGCATCCTCGACGGCATCGACTTCACCGTCATCCTCTCGCCGCTGATCGACAAGCTGGACGAGTTGGAAGCCGAGTTCTTTGCCAGCCTGGGCGAAGTTGAAAATGCCTTCGACCAGATGTTGACCGCCGGGCAGCAAGTTCTGAGCGGCAGCGCCAGCGTGAGCGCCGGAATCTCGCTCTAGTTGTCCTATCGTGCTAGTTGCCCTAGCGCCCTAGTCGCCCTGAAGGGTTCGTTCCTATGGCCGACGTGACCAAATCGATCCATGTGCGTGTGGTGACCTTTGACCCCGCCCAGGAGAAAGAGATCCCCGTCCCCAACGCCACCATGCTGGTGGAGCATGATGGCTGGTTCTATAACCCCAACCTCTCCAGCGGCAAGGACAAGACTGGGGCAGACGGCAGCGCCACCGTTGCCATCACCTTTGCGGAGGACGAAGAGAACAGCCTCAACCCGTTCTTTACGCTGGAACTGGCCGAGGCGGACCGCAAACTGCCCGCGGGCGCGCCTGCCGACAAGCAGATCAGCCTGCCCGACGAATGGGTCACCCAGCACGACGTCAAGCGCCGCCTGCCGCGCATCACCGAGCACACCGACCCCAACAAGGTGCTGGAACTGGTCTATGGGCTGCCCGCCGCGCTGCGCGTCTCCTACACCGACTTTCACCCGTCGGGGCTGCGCAACCCGCTGGCGCTCCCCGCCGACACCGTGCGCGTCTATCTGGCCGACTATGACACCTTTCTCTTTATCGATTTCCTCAACCCCGACGATACGCTCAAGGGCTTTGCCTATGACCCGCAGTCTGCCAAGACGATTGCCATCGGCAGCAAAGATCAGTATCCCTATTTCAACGTCTGGCCGACGACGCCCGCGGCGCGCGACGGGCTGCCCAGCGGCCCGCGCGCTTGGATCGACCCACCCGAAGCGCCGGTTGGGACTTTGGGCGGCGGCAGCTTCGCCCAGGCCGGCCCCATCGCCGTCGACCCGCACGGCTTTGTCTTTGTGATCGACGGCAACGCCGTGCGCCGTTTCTATCCTGATGGCACGCTCTGCGAGACGATCGAGCACCCCGCCGCGCCGTTCAATAACCCCGGCGGGCTGGCGCTCGACCAGTTCCGCAACCTCTTTGTGGCCGACTCCGGCAACCACCGCATCTGTATCTTCCGGCCCAACTGGCTCGACGAAAGCGACGGCATCTACACCCACACGAGCGACTTCGGCGCGCATGGCAACGCCGACGGCCAGCTCGACAGCCCGCGCGGGC
Source organism: Chloroflexota bacterium (assembly GCA_003577365.1). Classification (GTDB taxonomy): domain Bacteria; phylum Chloroflexota; class Anaerolineae; order Caldilineales; family Caldilineaceae; genus QEUY01. Next base: position 7,886 of record QEUY01000321.1, read on the forward strand.
TGGCCGTCGTGCCCACCCGCGCCGTGGGCGGCGAGGAACTGCTCGTCGTCGCCGATACCGCCAACCAGCGGGTGCAGGTGCTGACCATCAACGTGGCCGCCGAGCCGAACCTGTCGCAGCGCGCCAGCACCTTTCAGAGCGCGACGCTCGCCTTTCGCGCCAAGTTTGGCGCGGCGGGCAACGCACCCGACCAGTTCACCGAGCCGGTGGGCGTCGCCGCCGACCGCAGCGGGCGCATCTTTGTCTGTGACCGCGCCCTGCATCGCGTCTCACGCTGGCGCCCCGACCCGGCGGGGCCGGGCTTTCTGCATGACGTGACCTGGGAGAAGGCGGGCGGCGGCAGCGGCAACGGCGCGGGCGAGTTCAACACGCCGCAGGCCATCGCCGTCGACCTGAAAAACAACTACCTCTATGCCGCCGAGCAGGGCAACACGCGCGTGCAGCGGCTCGACGCCGGCAGCGGCGCGCATCTTGTCCACTGGACGCATACCTATGTGCCGGCCTTGGCCAACCCGTTTACGCCCACCGGCGTGGCCGTCGACGCGCGCGGCGAACTCTACGCCGCCGATACCGCCAACCAGCGCATCGTGCGCGCCACCGTGTTTGACGGCGGCGTCACCGGCACGGGCGCGGGCACGCGCCTGGCGGACAACGCCGCGCCGCAGGCCGTCGCCGGCCCGTGGACGCCGCGCGGCGAGCCGGGCCATTTGTTTGAGCCGGGCTATCTCACCTTTGCCCCCGACGGCAAGCTTTGGGTCAGCGACACGGGCAACGACCGTGTGGTCGTCTTTGAGCGCAACCCTACCGGCGAACTCGTCCCTGTGACGCCGCCGGTTGCCCTGGCCGGGCTGGATGCGCCGGTCGGCATCGCCGTGGACGTGGACGGCAGTATCTATGTGGCCGACTCGGCCAACCACCGTATCCGCCACTACAACGCCGCCTTCGCCCACCAGACCGACTTTGGCGCAGCCGGCGCGGGCGCTAACCAGTTCGACCGGCCTATGGGTATGGCCTTGGTGAGCCGCGCCGAAAAGCGGCTCTATGTGGCCGACCGCAACAACAACCGCGTGCAGATCGTCAAGCTCGACGGGACGTTTGTGGGCACGCTCAACCCCGGCACAACGCCCTTCGACCACCCCGAAGATGTGGCGGTGGACGCCCAGGGCAACCTCTATGTCGCCGATACCGGCCATGGCCGCATTGTCCAGTTCGACTCCGCCGACGCCTTTGTGCGCGAGATCAAGCTGCAGGGCCATGCCCTGACCTTGCTCCAACCCTGCGGCATCTCGCTCGATGGGGACGGCAAGCTGCTTGTCACCGACCGCAGCCGTGACATGGTCTTTCGCATCGAGGCCGACGGCGACATCTTGGGCTTTTGGGATCTGCGCAACCTGGTGCGGATGCGGACGATCAACCCGACCCGCGCCCCCAAGAAGGGGACGGTCACACTCGCCCCGGCCATCGTCTCGCAAGCCTACACCGAGATCTACGGGCCGGATGCGCGCCTGGTCACCACCGGCGGCACGCTCACGCTCACGCCCAGCGACGGCAGCGCCAACTTTGTCCGTGTCCTGAATGCGGGCGATCTGCTCTTTACCGGCAACAACAGCAGCGTCAAAGAGGGCGACCTGCTCTTCGCCCGGCTGGTGCAGCGTGAATATTATCCCGAACAGGCGCGGCTGCAACGCTTCAACAACCCCAGCCGCGCCGTGATGGATGCCAAGGGGCTGCTGATCGTCGCCGACACCGGCCATCACCGGCTGCGCCTGGCGCGCACGCGCACCAACATCCTGACCAACCTCTTCAACCTGGGCGAAGGGCTGCCCGATATCTCCTTCCGCGCCGTGATGGACACCGACCGCCGCTCCGAGATCGGCCTCAAGGTCGAGATCGCCAATGTGCCCTTTGCGGGTGCGTCCTATGGGCTGCGCCAGGTTCCGGTGTTGTGGCCGCTGCTGGGGCTGATCGCCACGATTGCGCTCTCGTCCAACGACTTTGTGAGCGAGCCGGAAGACGATTTCTCCGACGACCGCTACAGCGCCCGCTTCCAGTTGGGGCCGGCCAAGCTGGTCAACGGCGCCATCAACACGCTCAACGTCGTCTACACCGCGCAGCGCTGGCTCAAACACCTCAGCCGCGAGGACGAGGCCGGGCAGCGTTGGGGCGACCCCGACCACAGCCACAA
>QEUY01000322.1 GCA_003577365.1 Chloroflexota bacterium
CGGGGTAAGTTTATGTCGCTGCGCGAAGAGGAATATGTGATGGCGGCCAAGCTGAACGGGTCGAACGAGCGCCGCGTGATCTTCAAGCACTTGCTGCCCTCATTCACCAGCCACATCATCGCCTCGCTGACGCTGAGCGTGCCGGGGATGATCCTGGGGGAGACCTCGCTCAGCTTTATCGGGTTGGGGCTGCAGGCGCCGGCGATCAGTTGGGGGGTGCTGCTGAAGGACGGGCAGCATATCCGCGTGCTGGCGAACGCCCCGTGGCTATTGATTCCGGGTATCTTTGTGGTGGTGGCGATCCTCTGCTTCAACTTTGTCGGCGACGGTCTGCGCGATGCCGCCGACCCGTATTCTACCGTCTAGGCGACAGGGGCTGAGATGCTGCCGGCAACCGAGGCGAACCAATCACAGGGAAGGCTGATGAGCGAAAATCCTGTTCTGTTGGATGTCAACAATCTCTCCACCTATTTCTTTTCGCGCGAGGGCGTGTTGAAGGCCGTGGACGGGGTGAGCTTTGAGATCCGGCGTGGCGAGGCGCTGGGGATTGCCGGCGAGAGCGGCTGTGGCAAGAGCGTCACCGCCCAATCGATCCTGCGCATCGTCCCCGAACATGGCCGCATTGTGGATGGGGAGATTCTGCTGCATGAGGACGGCAAGACCACCGACCTGGCGAGGCTGGACTGGAAGGGCGCGGAGATCCGCGAGATCCGCGGCAAGCAGATTGCGATGGTCTTTCAGGAGCCGATGTCAGCCTTTAGCATGGTCTATACCATCGGCAACCAGATCGTCGAGGTGATCCGGCTGCATCAAGAGGTGGATGCGGCGGAGGCCAGGGCGCGGGCCATCGAGATTTTGCGCCGCGTGGGCATGCCCAAGCCGGAGGTGACGATCGACGCCTATCCCTTTGCGCTCAGCGGCGGGATGCGCCAGCGCGCCATGATCGCCATGGCCTTGGCCTGCCATCCGAGCCTGTTGATCGCCGACGAGCCGACCACGGCGGTAGACGTGACGATCCAGGCGCAGGTGTTGGAGCTGATCAAGGATTTGCAGCGTGAGATGGGGATGTCGCTGATGGTGATCACACATGATTTGGCGGTGATCTCCGAACTGTGCGACCGCGTCATGATCATGTATCTGGGCAAGGATGTGGAGAGCGCCCCGGCCAAAGAGCTTTTTCGCAACCCCAAGCACCCCTATACCGTCGGCCTGCTCAAGTCGGTGCCGGAGTTGGGCGAAGGCAGCAGCCAGGAGATCGAGGCGATCGCGGGGTCGGTGCCCGGCCCCTATGACCGTCCGCAAGGCTGCCATTTCCACCCGCGCTGCCCGGATTTCATCCCCGGCGTGTGTGATGTGACCTATCCGCCGCAGATGGAGGTCGGGCCGGGTCATCGCGTGCGCTGTCACCTGTATGTCTAGTGGATGGCTAGGAAACTGAGCATGGCTGATCACAACCCTGCGGCAGATGATAGAGGCATGAACGAACCTGTTCTGGAGGTCAGAGAGCTGCGCAAGTATTACCCCATCACGCGCGGCTTTTTACAGCGCACGGTCGGCCAGGTGAAGGCCGTGGACGGGGTGAGCTTCAGCCTGCGCCGCGGCGAGACGCTGGCGTTGGTGGGGGAGAGCGGCTGTGGCAAGACGACGGCTGGGCGCTGCGTGCTGCGCGCCATCGAACCGACCGGCGGCCAGATCCTCTTCCGCAAGGATGCGGGCGGCCCTGCCGTGGACATGATGGCGCTGGACACAAACGAACTGCGCTCGATCCAACGCTATATGGGGATGATCTTTCAAGACCCCTATTCGTCGCTCAACCCGCGCATGACGGTCAAGGAGATCATCGGCGAGCCGTTTGTCACGCGCAAGCTGGTGTCGAACAGCCGTGAGTTGGAGAGCCGGGTCGCGGATCTGCTGCGCAGCGTGCGTCTGGACCCCAGCTATATGGGCCGCTATCCCCATGCGTTCAGCGGGGGGCAGCGCCAGCGCATTGCGGTGGCGCGCGCCCTGGCGCTCAAACCCAATTTGGTCGTGGCCGACGAGCCGGTCTCGGCGCTGGATGTCTCGGTGCAGGCGCAGATCCTGAGCTTGCTCAAGGAATTGCAGGCTGAGCTGCAACTGACCTATCTGTTCATCACGCACAACCTGGCGGTGGTGGAGTATCTCTGCGACCGCGTGGCGGTGATGTATGTGGGGCAGATTGTGGAACTGGGGAGGAGCGAAGCGATCTTCGCCCGCCCGCAGCATCCCTACACTGAGGCGCTGCTTTCGGCGGTGCCGGTGATCGATGTGGACGATAAGGGCCGGCGGCGCGAGCGTATCTTGCTGGAGGGGGAGGTCGCCGACCCGGCGAATGTCCCGCCGGGCTGTCCCTTTCATCCCCGCTGCCCCTATGCCCAGGCGATCTGCCGCACGGAAGTGCCGCCCTGGGTGGACGTCACCGGGACAGATCAAAGTCCGCACTTTTCACGCTGTCACTTCGCCAAGGAACTGACCCTGCAAGGGGTGAGCAAGGCCGCGGGCGCAGCGCCGGCGCATACGGTTGTTGCATGAAATCTTGTATGAGTAGCAAGGAGGTTATGCCATCAAGAGGAGGGAGAACACCAAGCAGGGCGGTCGGCCACCGCAGAGCTTGGCAAATGCAGCATGATCAATGCTGCGAGGCACCCAAGTATGGTTGGCAGGTGAGTCTACACACTTTGGCGGGTCCACACATTCTGGAGTACGGAGGAGATCAAACGTGAAACGAACGCAGCACGTAGTCTATGTCCTATCCTTGCTGCTGGCCGTGATGGTACTGTTGGCGGCCTGTGGCGCGCCGCCGGCAGCCGAGGCCCCGGCTGCCGAAGCGCCCGCGGCAGAGGCCCCAGCCGGCGGTGAGGCCGCAGCCGAAGTCCCAGCCGCGGCGGGCGCAGAAGGCGTCCTGCTCACCGATGCGCCCGCCGATGCGGGGGAGCGCGAGGTGCAGCAGGTGGTCTACAATTCACCGGCCGCGTATACAGAAGCGACCGGAAAGACGATCGAAGCCTATCAGGAATCGCCAGCGTTGGCCGAACTGGTAGCGGCGGGCGAACTGCCGCCGGTGGAAGAGCGGCTGCCGGCAGAGCCGGTGGTGATCCAGCCGGAGGAGGCGATCGGCAAGTATGGCGGTGAACTGCGCATGAACATCACCGGCCAGAACACCCTGCGCTCGTCGGATGCCCAGTACTTTAACTACGAATCGCTCACCGTACACAATCCCCAGGGAGAAATTGTACCCAGCCTGGCGACGTCGTGGGAATGGTCGGAGGACTATACGACGCTGACGCTGCACCTGCGCGAGGGCGTGAAGTGGAGCGACGGCGAGCCGTTCACCGCCGACGACATTCTCTTCTGGTGGGAAGCGGTGATCCTCAACGACGAACTGCGCCCTTCCAAGCCCACGCTCTTGACGCGCGGCGACCAGTTGGCCGAGTTCACCAAGGTAGATGACTACACCATCCAGTTTGCCTTTGCCGAACCCTATGCGCTGTTCACCACCTATCTGGGCAGTTGGGGCTTCCCGCGCACCGAGTTGGTGAGCATGCCGGAGCACTATCTGAAGCGGTTTCATCCCGACTATGGCGACATGGCCGAGATCGAGGCGCAGATGAAAGCGGGCGGGTTCGACAATTGGGTCGATTTCTGGGAGCAGATGGCCGGGTTTGACAATCCCGACAAGCCGACGCTTTCGGCCTGGATCTCCACCGGCTGGCCGCCGGAGCAGATTCAGACCTACCGGCGCAACCCCTACTATTGGAAGGTGGACACGGCGGGCAACCAACTGCCCTATCTCGACGAGCTGCGCACGATCCGTGTAGCGGACCCCGAAGCGACGCTGCTCAAGACGATTGCCGGCGACTTTGATTTTGTGCGTATCTCTTCGCTGGGCGGGCCGGCCAACCTGCCGATTTTGACCGAGAGCAAGGAGAGCGGCGACTATCGCTTTGCCTATGCCAACTGGATGCCGAACTCCTTCGCCAACATCATGTTCAACTTCACGACGAAGGACGAGATGAAGCGCGCGCTGTACAACGACGTGCGCTTCCGCCGCGCCCTGTCGATGGCGATCAACCGCGAGGAGATCATCAAGCTGGTCTACAAGGGCGGCGTGTTTGCGTCGCAGGTCGCGCCGGCGCGCGGTGAACCGTATCACGGTGAGTCGGAGCTGTTCCAGTCGTGGGCGCAGTTTGACCCGGACGCGGCCAATGCGCTGCTGGACGAGATGGGGCTAACGCAGAAGGATGCCAACGGCTTCCGCACTGGCCCCAACGGCGAGGAACTGCTGCTGGTGATCTCGGCGACGACCGCCTGGCCGGCAGAGACGGCGCAGGTGATGGAACTGGTGAAGGGCTATTGGGAGGCGATCGGCATCCGCGCTACGGTGACCCCGGAAGCGGGCGAGCTGTGGGCCTCGCGCCACCAGGCGGGTGAGCATGACCTGTCGGCGCGCGGCGCGCACTTTGGCGGCGGCCCGGTTCACCCCACGCTGAACTCCAACACCTTTGCGTTGAGCGGTTGGCAGTGGGCGCCGGATTGGGCGCTGTGGCTGGACACCGACGGCGAGCAGGGGGTCGAGCCGCCGGATGATGTCAAGCGGCTGCGCGAGATCCGCGAGCAGATTTTGGGCGAGCCGGACGAAGCCGTGCGCAACGAGTTGATGCAGGAAGTCTTCCAGATCCACATGGACAACATCTGGTCGATCGGGATCGTGGTGGATGACCCGCGTTTCGGCCAGCTTGCTGTGGTCAAGAACCGCGTGCGCAATGTGCCCACCCAGTCAATTTCGGGTGAGTGGTATCCGCATGTGCCGGCCTCTTGGTTTATCAACGAATAGCCACAGGTAGTCTGTTGAAAGGCGGCGAGATCGACTCGATCTCGCCGCTTTTTTGTGCGACGCGGGCGCGCAAGCGAGTCCAAGCTTTGACCCTGGCGCGGGTCGCCGCTACACTAGGGGACGCCGATCTGGTTTCGGCAGCCTACGGATGAGCAACCATGTGAGGAGACTGTTTTGGCTGAAGAGCGTATACGGATCGACGTCTGGTCCGATTATGTCTGACCATGGTGTTTTCTCGCGGCCTCCAGTTTGGAGAAGCTCGAAAACAGCCATGGGGTGGATGTGCAGTGGCGGTCATTTGAACTGCGCCCGGCGGGTTCGCCGCCGATGTCGCCGGAGTATCGGGAGCGCATTGCCCAGGGGCGTCCGCGCCTCGAAGCGATCGCGCGCGAGCAGTATGGGATCGAGCTGAGCCAAGGCCCGTTTGGGATTGACAGCCGCGCCGCGCTGCGTGGGGCCAAGCTGGCCGAGCGCGCGGGCCTGGGCAAGGCATATCATGCTGCCGTGTTTCATGCTTATTGGGTGGAAGGGGAGGATATTAGCGATCGAGCG
>QEUY01000323.1 GCA_003577365.1 Chloroflexota bacterium
CTGGCGGACGTTCAACGACGGCCTCCGCTACGCCAACATCTACCTGGGCGAACAGCTCATTGCGAGCCACCGCACCAGCCCGCAGGATCCGGCGCCCGCGGCATGCACCGACACGCCGGACAATCCATGCACCTGCGAGAGTTCCGACGCCTGCCGTGTGGCCGACGTCAGCGAGTGCGACCTGACGAGCCGGATCTTCGACCCGGTCACCAGCACCTGCCAGCCCAAGGAGTCCCGCACGATCCACTTCCTGCACAAGGATCTGCAGGGCAGCCTGCGGGTGGCGACCGACGAGGTCGGCAAGGTCTTCCAGTACATGGACTACCTGCCGACTGGTCGCCCCTGGGTCGCGGGGCAGAACACCATCAAAGACACGCCGTACCTGTTCGCCGGTGGGTGGACCGACATCACCTACAAGCTGGTGAACTTCGGCGAGCGCTGGTACGACCCGCGCGAGGAGAACTTCCTGAGCCCCGAGCCGCTGCTCGAAGAGGATCCGTACGCCGTAGTCGACGACCCGTCGCTGCTGTCGGCCTACACCTATGCGGCGTCGAATCCGCTGCGGTTCGTCGACCCCGACGGGCGGGCCCCGAGGCTGGCCAGCACCGGGTTCGACCTCGGTCAGAACTATGAGAAGCACCAGTCAGGCAACATCAGCATCTCAATCTCGCAGCGGGCAAAGCGGGAGTCACCGGCGATCACCTTCGGCGGTCGCTACAGCAACGACGCAAAGGGTCAGCAACTCTCCGAGGCCTTCCAGAAACACGCCGACCGCGCCGGGCGCTTCACGACGATCTTGTCGATCAGCACCGAGGACGGCGTCCGCAAGATCCGGGTGTTCGGCATCACGGCCAACAAGAAGCAGGTCGGCGACAAGGTTGCGCCCGATCCGGGTCCGGGCAACACGGGAGCGGACAGCGACGACGCGCCATTGGCGCCGCCCCGTCCTGCCGGCCCCCCGCCTCAGCCCGACGCGCAGCCTGCTGCCGACCAGGGTCCACCCAACGCCGCCGGCGTTGCTGGCGCCGACAACGGTCCTGGAGACGCTGGCGCCGCGGCGCCGCCTCCCGACGCCGGTGGCGATGGTCAGGACGCGGCGGCGCCGCCGCCGCCTCCGCCGCCTCTGCCGCCTCCGGCCTCACCCGCGGACGTCGGGCCTGACAACGGGTAGCGCATCCCAGCGACTATACTGCGGTTGCTTTGAAAACCGGACTTTGTGACGATGCTTGCTCCTTCGAGTAATTCCGGTTTTCAAACAGAGCTCAGTGGCTCTCCACGATTTTCCGGGAATCGCGGCGTTCGCACGCCCTCGTGCGAACGCCGCGGGCATCACATCCCGCTAAAACCGGTAGAGCCAGCTCAGTATCAGCGCCTATTGGCGGGGTGAACGGCTCGGTTGATAATGGAAGATGGAATGGTCCGTGTTTGGACTGCTGAAAGGGAGTCTCTGATTAGAAACCCCCTTTCTCTGCCGCTGATTCTCATCGCGTTCTCGTTCTTCTCGTCCCTGCTTGCGGAGGACCCGCGTCTGCGGTCCAGACCCTCGACAAGTTCATAGGGTGGGGCGATTTTGATGAGCAGGCAACCGACTTTAGGCCCTCTCCAATTCCTCGGCCACGCTGCGAGACTGCTCCAGGGCTGTACGTCCCGCTTTTCGCATGAATCGGGCACGCCCACCTTTTGACTGAAGCCAATGGAGAAAGACCTGAGGTTCGAGTAGTGCCGGATCAAAGCGCAGCCTCATTACGGGTGAATCGTATACGATGAGATCGCGAGTATGCTGCAGGATAGATGCTTTTCCAAGATGCTCTTCGCTGCCGATTGCCCGCGCCAGCAATAAGTCATCTGGCTCCAGCTTGAATTTCTGAAGTTCCTGTCCAGACAGCGTTACTCTAGCACACCGATCAAGTACAACCTCATAATCACCGATTTCGCCAACGCGAACAACAAGATAATTGCCACCTTCATGCGCAGGTGTAGGTGTACCGATTTGGGGTTTTGCCCGAAAAGTGCTACTGAGTTTTGAGACAGGCCAACTACAAGGATTGGTTAACGGATCCCCAAACATCTCCAAAAACACGGATTGCAGATAGCTCTCACCCAACTCGAGGGCGTAGCGGCGGAGGCGGTCCGCTTTGGTGAGGATGGCGGCGATGCGCTGCTGTTCGGGGAGGGAGCGCCAAGGCAGTTTGATGTTCTCGAGATCCTCACGGGATATCGCTTCAAAGGTTGAACCCGTCCCTAGTCTCGCAAGTTGAGGTTCGTGATGTCTCAAGAAATAGAGCAAGTACCTCGAATCGACACAATCGGACGCACGAATTGCGGCCAAACCTCGTCCAATACAAGATTTTACCTGTGCTAAATTGGTTGGACCGACCGGCGCTCGTACTGAAATGAGAATGTCTCCAGGCTCAGAGATCTTATTAGGCGTTGAACAATATAGCCGGACTTGTGGGTGTAAATCGCCGAAGTCTGTCTTGCCCTGGAAAAATGGAAGACCTTCACCGTGGCTGTTATAACTCGTTGACGGCGGACTTTGCCCCATAATGATGGTGGCAACCTCAGGCAGAGCAATTATCTTCATGATTCACTCAACATCTTACGAAACCACGCCAGGCAATCACCCGGCGTGCCCAACGGGAAAGGCATGGCCGCCCGCAAGGCGGCATTGTCGAGAAAGTGCTGGCGGTCGAGGGTGACGAAGTAGTCGACTCCGGCGGCGGCCAGGACCACGGCGTCGTTGGGATAGTTGACCAGCTTTTGGCACTGTTGCACGGTGGTGATGTCGGGCGGGTCGGTGATTTCGACGCCGGCCAAAGCGAGTGCGCCGACCAGGTCGGCCAGACGGTTGGGCGCTTTAGCGCGCAGATTGGCCTCGGACTCGGCCAGGACATCCTGGCTCACGAGCAAGTGAAGCAGCCCCTCGCCGCTGAGACGAAGCAGTTCACGAGCGCCGCCGGTGACGGAGAAGATGGCGGCAAAGAGCACGCTGCTGTCAAGAAAGAGCCGGGGCATCGGCTGGCTCGGTGGTGCGGCCTTCGCGGATGGCGCGCAGATGCAGCAACATGCTCTCCAGGCTCTCGCCCTTCGCTTCTAGTTCGTCGCGAATACCGTCGAGCAGGTCGTCCAACTTGGAGCGGCCACGGCTGAGGACAAAGGAGCCGTTGCCGAGGTCGATGACGGTGAAGACTTCGCCGCTCTTGATATTGTAGGCATCACGCAAGCTCTTGGGCAAGGTGACGACGCCGCGCTGCGCCACTTGTACGGTCATGGGTTGGTCTCCGAACGATAGACCGCGGATTCGGCTGATGTACGCGGATAGTTTTCGGATGTACAACGAACGTTACCTGATTTTCTGATCATCAGTATAGCAGATTTTGGGGTCTCTTTCAAGCAGGGACGGCGGTCATGGTGCGTCCAGGATTTGGGGCAGGATTTCGCAAGACCACTGTACGTCCACAAAGACCTCCGGGAGGCGGCCGAAAGATCTCGCGAATGTCCCGAATCTCGCCGGCCACGGGGGCCCACTGGGCGCGGAGGTCTTTGTTCGGCTGCCCCTAATGTTGGACACATCCGACGGCGGTCATGGCTTGGAGTTCAGCGATTTCCTGAGTGGTAATGCGTTCGAGTTCGAGCAGGCGGTTTAGGGTGGTCTGCGGCTGTTCGTAGAAAGCGGCATCCTGCTCCACCTGGCGATAACGGCTGGCGGATAGGTCATAGCCATTCGCCTGGATGTCCGTTTTCTTGACCCAAAACTGGCGGCTGAGCTGGTCGATCTTCGCCTGCAAGGGAGCGATCTGCGCCTCCAACTCGGCGAGCCGGGCCTTGTCCTGGGCGAGGGCGGCGGCGACGGTCTCGTCGCCGTCGGGGGCGATGACGCTCTCGAAGGTGAGGCGGTGGATCTCGCCCTGCATTTGGAGGCGCTGGGCTTTGAGCGGGGCGACCTGCGCCTTGAGGTCGCAGAGGCGGGCGGTGCGGGCGGCGGTGAAGGCGGGGTCGTGACGGTGCTGCCAGCAGGCCAGAATGTCGGGGATGTCGTTGGCGGCGACGGGCTGGCGTTCGTCGTCGAGGCTGAAGCCGTCGGCGGCCATGTCGTAGAACCAGACCTCGTCCCCGGTCTGTGCGCCTTTGGTGAAGAGGAGGATGGCGATGGAGACGCCGGCGTAGGGTTTGAAGACGCCGCCGGGCATGGAGACGACGCCGTCGAGCCGGTTCTCTTCGATGATCTTTTGGCGGATGGTCTTGTGGGCGTTGCTGGAGCCAAAGAGCACGCCATCGGGCACGATGACGGCGCAGCGGCCACCCATGCCGAGGGCGCGCAGGATGAGGTGGAGAAAGAGCAGTTCGGTCTTGGTGGTGGTGCTGGGCAGGGTGGGGTTGATGTCATCCTTGTCGATAGCGCCCTTGAAGGGCGGGTTCATGAGGATGACGTCGTATTCGGCCGTCTCGTCAAAGGCCTTGCCCAGCGTGTCCATATAGTAAAAGCGCGGGGCATCGATGCCGTGGAGCATGAGGTTCATGGAGCCGATGCGGAGCATGGTCATGCCCGAATCGTTGTCGTAGCCGCGCAGCGCCTCGGTCTTGAGGTGCTCCATCTCCAGCGGCGTGAGCAGGTCGCCGACCAGGTTGTGGGGTTCGCCTTCGGCGTCGTATTCGAGAATGTCGGGCGACGTATGTTGGGCCAGGATGTGCTGGTAGGCGTTGACGGGAAAGCCGGCGGTGCCGGCAGCCAGGTCGCCGATGCGTTCGAGCGGCTTGGGGTCGACCATCTGCACCTTGAGGCGGATGATGTGGCGCGGGGTGCGAAACTGGCCGTTGCGACCGGCGGACTGCAAGAAGCTGAGCAGGTATTCGTAGAGGTCACCCTGCACATCTTGATTCTGCTGCGAGATGTGCATCTGGTCGATGAGGTTGCAGGCCTCGACCAGCAGGCTGGGTTTGTTGATCTTGCACTCGGCCGCCTGCATGTAGCGGGCAAACGAGCTTTCTCCATCGGTGCTGAGCGACCGGAATTCGGGGAAGACCTTTGTCTTCAGGTGGTCGAGAGCGGCCTGCGCCGGCGTGAGCCTGCTCCAGTAGCTCCAGCGCATCTCGGCCGGCAGCCGGGGCGTGTAGGGCTGGCCGCGGCGCTCGGCCTGTTTCTGGCGGGCGTTCTCCTGGTCGTCGAGCCGTTTGAGAAAGAGCAGGTAGGAGAGTTGCTCGATGGCGTCGAGCGGGTTGGTGAGACCGCCGGACCAGAGTTTGTCCCAGAGTTGGTCGACTTGTGATTTGAGTTTGGGGTCGGTGAGCATGGTTGTCAGTGATTAGGTTCTGTTGACATTTGTCTAGCAGTGCATGACTCGGCTGGGGTGCGCACATGCGTTGCACCTGCAAGGTGCGATGCATGTGCAAGGTGCAACGC
>QEUY01000324.1 GCA_003577365.1 Chloroflexota bacterium
CAAGCCGATTGTCAGCACCTCGCTCGGCGTCGAGGGCATCGGCGTCCAAGCCGGGCAGGAACTGCTCATGGCCGACACGCCGGAGCAGTTCGCCGCATCCGTTCTCCAGCTCTTGCATGACTATGCGCAAGGGGGCACACTGGCGGCCCGCCTCGGCGCAGCCGCACGCCGCTTTGTCGCCGCCCGCTACACCTGGGAACGCATCTTGCCACAGCTTGAGACGCTCTACACCACGCTGCCACCCACGCGCCCCGCATAACCGCCCTACACGACCTTTCCCCCTACGGCCCCCACGTCAGCCGCTCTTGGAACCAGTCGTACTCGCCTTGGCCGAAATTGCCCGGCAAATCAAACAACTTGCGCGGGTCGCTGCCGTCCGGGCGCATGACATAGACCGACCAAGTCCCGTCACGGTCGGTCAAAAAGGCCACCGCGCTGCCGTCCGGCGCAGCGGTCGCCAAGCCGTCGCGGCCAGGATGGTTGGTCAACTGCATGAGGCCGCTGCCATCCGCGTTCATACTGTAGACTTCCCAATTGCCTGTGCGGTCCGACATCAGCAACATGCCGCTGCCCAGTCTGTCGGTCGGCACATCGCCCGGCCAACCGCTGGCGCTGCTTGGCATCCCGCCGTAGGTGTCCACCACATGGATGCCGCACACGCTGCCCGTATCCCAGTAGTTACAGCCGTTAAACGCGATGCGCCCGTCGGCCAAAAAGATCGGGTACCGCCCAAAGATCTCCCAGGCGTCGTACATCATCGGCGCCCGGTCGCGGCGGTCGGCCAGGTCGTCTTGCAGATAGATGCGGTGTTGGCGGTCGCCCATATGCGCCGAATCAAAGACCAGCTTCTTGGCGTCCGGCGACCAATGCGGGTGTGCGTCCTCCGGGTGGGCGCTGATGACCCAGGGGTCTTGGCCCACCGGCCCCATCTGCACCAAGTTATCCATGCCGCCGCCCTCGGCGTTCGCCGCCAAGCCGCCCCAGCTATTGAAGTCCGGCTGCCGCCGGTTGGGGATCGGCGTCAGGTGAACACGCGCCGGCACATCAAAGATATAGATGTCGGGCCGGTCGCTGCGCAGGTTCCAAAGCGCATAGGCGATATGGCCGGCCAGGTTCGGCGGCGGCGGCAGCGGCGTAGGCGACAGGGTCGCAGTCGGGGTGGCAGTCGGCGTGGCCGTCTCGGTCGGCGTAGGTGATGAAGCCGGCGTGCTCGTTTGGGTCGGAGTCTCAGTTGAGACCTCAGTCGGAACCGCAGTCGGAACCGCAGTCGGCGTCATGCTCAGCACAGGCGTCGATGACGGCAGCGGCGCCATCGTAGGGAGCGGCGTTGCAGAAAGCGGCGTGGCCGTCGCCTCCACCACCATAGCACGGCGCAGCGCCGCGGCTTCGCCCGGTTGTTCACCCTGCGCGACGCCGGCGTCTAGCTCCTGCTTCACCGCCACCAGCGCCGCACGCGCCGGCGTGGCTGCGGCACGCTGCGCCACGCGCGTAAGCGGCGGCAGAGGACCTGCTCCATACGCGCGCGGCGTCGGGGTCGGCAGCAAGCTGGCCTCCGGCTCGTCGACCACCACCACCCGCCCGACCGCGTTGGCATCGGGCGCGGCGATGCGTGTCAACAAAGCGCCAGCCGACTGCACCAACGCCAACAGCACCAACAGCACCGCCAGTGCGCCGGCCACCAGCGCGGCCAGTGCGGGCATGCTCACCGGCGAACTGGGCCGGAAGCGCCCGCCGCGCGCCGAGGCCGGAGGCGACGAAGTCTCAGACGGCGAGACCGGCTGCGCGACCGGCTCGGTCGCGACCTGGCGCGCCTGCGGTACAAACGGCAGGCGGATATTGACCGGCGGGCTGGGTGGCAGCGGCGGCAGGGTCGAACGCACCCCCGGTGTCCGTGGCGGCGGAGCAGGCGATGCGGGGGGCGTCTCCCCCGCGGCGGTCGCTTCGGGCACAGTGTGCGCCGCCGGCGATACTTCCACCGCTGGCGGCTCTGGCGTAGCCGCCGGCTCCGGCCCAGGCGGCGCGGCCATCTCGCCCCGCAGCCACTTGAGCAGGTCGCCGGCGCGCTGCGGGCGCTGCGCTGGGTCCTTGCTCAAACTGCGCTCCAGCGCCTCCACCACCGGGAGCGGCAGCGCGGGGTTGACACTGTCGGCGCGTGCCGGCTTCTTTTCCACGATCTGCCGCACAAGCCCCAACGGGTTGGTGCTCTCAAAGGGAGGATGGCCCGCAAACAGCGTATAGGCAATTGCGCCCAGGCTGTAGATATCGGCAGCGGCGTCGATACGCTCCTCGCCCGCGGCCTGCTCCGGCGACAGATAGGCCGCCGCGCTCAGCCGGTAGACCGGCGGCTGCAGACCGCTGGACGGCATCCCCATGTCAAAATCACCCACCAGCACCTTGCCGCCCGCCGTCAAAAAGATGTTGCTCGGCTTCAAGTTATGATGCATAAAGCCGCGCAGATGGGCATAGTCGAGCGCCGCCGCGATCTGTTCTACCGCCGCCGATGCCTGCTCCGGTGTAAACGGGCCTTCATGCCGGGCCAGCCGTGCCGCCAACGTCTCGCCGCTCGCCAACTCCATGGCGATATAAGTGTGGCCGTCCGACTGCCCCGCATCATAGACAGGCAGAATATTGGGATGGCGCAGCCGGATCGCCTCGCGCGCCGCGCTCACAAATCGCCGCGCCAGCGCCACGTCCTGCGCCAGATGCGGCTGCAGCACCTTGATCGCCACGGCGCGGTCATACAGGGTGTCATGACCACGATAGACGACCGCGATCTCACCGCGGCCGATCTCTGCCTCGATCTGATAGGGGCCGATTTGTGTAGGTCTTGGATCCATAGCCTGCGCTCGCTATTGAAGGGGATGAGCGCGGCAGCGTGCCGCCTGGTCTTCTATTGTACGCGGCCTGCGTCTGCGCTGCAACCGGCATATAGCCTGCGGGTGGCTCTCAGCCGCAACTTGGGCGCCGGACCGGCACGCTTTGCGCGCGCGCGCCATTACCACTACAATGAAGGGCAGACACAATGGAGAACAGATACAATGGGGGGCAGACCCAAACCTGTCGAGCCGCCGTCCCGGCCAGCCGCCATCATGCAGAAACGCCCGACCGTGAATCCACCCAAACGCAGCCGCGCCGCCAAGCCGCCCCTTCGCTGGACCGGCGTACTCTTTGCCCTGGCCGCCAACACCTTGTTGGTGACGCTGGCCGACTCGTTGGTGGCGCGGCTCGACGGCAGCCTCAACCTCGAAGTGCTGGCGACCGTGGTCGCACCGCTGGTCGCCGGGATCGCAACCGCGCTCTATACCGGCGAACGCGGGGCTATGCATGCCTTTCTGGGCGCGCTGCTCAGCATGCCGCTCCTCTATCTGGCCGTCTTTGCCGGGGCGTGGCCGTTGACCCTCTTTGCCATGGCCTTCTGCACGCTCGGCGGTGCGTTTACCGAGATCGCGATGCGGCGCAGGCCGCACTGACGATCCGCTGCGCGCTGCACTATGGGAGGCAGGCGCACGAAAGCTTGAGAGGCTTCGTGGTACAATGCGGCGGGCAGCGCCGGGTTGCGCCCGGCTCCCGCCCATCAACTTGCAGGACAGCGACCCATCACGAAAGGAAACCTCATGGCATCCCAACAATGGAGCCAACCGCCCGCAATGGAGATCGACCCGGCCAAAAGCTACACGGCCACCATCGAGACCAACAAGGGCGATATTGTGTTAGAGCTTGACCCCCAGCATGCCCCCAAGACGGTCAACAATTTCGTCTTTCTCGCCCGCCAAGGCTTCTACGACGGCGTGACCTTTCACCGCGTCATCGCCAACTTTATGATCCAAGGCGGCGACCCGACCGGCAGCGGGCGCGGCGGCCCCGGCTATAGGTTCGAGGACGAAGTGAAGAACAACCCCCTTAAACATGGGGCCAAGGTCATCTCCATGGCGAACGCCGGAGCCAACACCAACGGCAGCCAGTTCTTCATCACCCATTCGCCCCAGCCACATCTCGACGGCAAACATACCGTCTTTGGCAAAGTCGTCGAAGGCAGCGATGTCGTGGATGCCATTCGCCAAGGCGATAAGATGATCAAAGTGACGATCAGCGAATCCTAAACCATCAGCCAGAAAGGCAGAGCCATGGTCACGGCTATCGTGCTCATCAACACCGAACACGGGCATATCAACGACGTGGCGGAAAGTCTGGTCGAGATGCCGGGCGTCTCGGAGGTCTATTCGGTGGGCGGGCGCTATGACCTGGTGGCGGTTATCCGCGTCAAAACCAACGAGCAGATGGCCGACCTGGTCACCACCCACTTGCTGAAGATCGACCATATTCAACACACCGAGACGCTGATCGCGTTCCGCGCCTATTCGCAGCATGACTTGGAGCGCATGTTTGCCATCGGCGTTGAGGCTGAGTAAGCCGAGCAAGTCAGCGAGTCTACCGGTAAAAATCGATCCAGCCGATCTCCAGCACCTGGAGCCGTTGTTCGCCCCAATCCGGCGGCGCGATCACCCGATAGAGGGGATCCGCGCTCCCTGGAGCAGGGGGATAGACGGCCATCCAGTGTGGGCTGCCCGGCGCGACCGGCTGCACGGGCAAGCCGGCAGCCTGCACAGTGACGAGAACCGGCGCACCGTTCTGCGCCGCGGCCACGCTCACGACCGTCTCACCATAGGCCAGGGAAAAATGTTCTAACCCGGCCAGGTGCAGCCGAAACTCCAGCGGCCCCGGCGGTGGCTCCGCCAGCGTGATGCGGCTGTGCCCGATCCCGCTGGGGCTGCGGATCTCGACCAGCGTTCGTTCGCCGGCCCGCGCCAGTGTCACGCGCGCGTCGCCTGCATCCGATTCAACTCGCGCCGCCACGCGCTGCAGCGGCGGCCATCTACACCCTGCGGGCAGCCAGCAACACAGGCCCGCAGCGACCAACCCAATCACCATCACTCGCCGGTTTCGTAGCATGGGTTTTCTCCTGGCGCACGCTGCGCAGAGCCAGTATGGCACAAGCCCGTACGTCGCGCAATCGCCCGCCGAACCGGTACATCCGAGGAATACACTGCTGTGAACGACCAAAATGCCGCGATCGATCGCTTTTTAAACGAGCACCTCGACGACTACATCCAAGAGACTATGCGCCTCTGCGCCCAACCAAGTGTCTCCGCCAGCGGCCAGGGCGTGCGCGCATGCTCTCAACTGGTGGCCGAGATGCTCTCCAGCCGCGGGCTGGAGGTGCAAAGCTTTGAGACCCCCGGCCACCCGATCATCGTCGCCCGCGCCGACGGCGCCTCCCCGCGGCGGATGCTCTTCTATAACCATTACGATGTACAGCCCGCCGAACCGCTTGAACTGTGGACCAGCCCGCCCTTCGAGCCGGAGATCCGCGACGGCAAAGTCTATGCGCGCGGC
>QEUY01000325.1 GCA_003577365.1 Chloroflexota bacterium
GCGAGCCACCCCTCCGCTCCGGCCGGGTCCGGCGGCGCCCCAAAGACCCAGATCGGCACGGGCGCTCGCCCGCGCTCCGCCAGTTGCCCGTTGACGGTGGTGATTCGGTCCGCCAGCGGTGCAAAACGATCTTGCGGGCGCGGAATCCAGCCTGTGCCGTACTCCAGCAACGCCTCAATGGCCTTCGGGCCGTCACCGCCAATGATGACCGGCGGATGCGGCCGTTGGACTGGTTTCGGCCACTGCCAGATTGGATCGAAGTCGATGAACTCGCCGTGATACTCGGCCTCGTCCTTCGTCCAGATCTCTCGCATCGCCAGGATCTGCTCGCGCATCAGCCGCCAGCGCCTTGAGAACGGTGTGCCGTGGTTCGCCATCTCCTCGCGGTTCCAGCCCGCTCCAATCCCAAACAGGAATCGTCCGTTCGAGAGGTGATCCAGGCTGGCAACCTCTCGCGCAGTGGTGATGGTGTCGCGCTGGATCACCAGGAGGATGCCGGTTCCCAGCTTGAGCCGCGTTGTCGTGGCGGCGATGGCTCCAAGCGCCACGAACGGATCGATGGTGTGCCTGTACTCGTCAGGCAGATCGCCGCCGGATGGAAACGGGCTTTGGCGACTGGTCGGGATGTGGGTGTGCTCAGGGAAGAACACCGAGTCGAAGGTGCGCGCCTCCAACTCCTGGCCCAGCCGGACCGGATCGATGGCGTAGTCAGTCGGGAACATCATGGCGCCGAACTGCATGAGAGGCCTCCTCATGGTCGTCATTCAGGAACCGCGCCGTTAGCGGTTCAGGAACCTGGCGAACCGGTCCAGCGCTGGCAGCACCTCGTCACGCCCGCGGGCCGTCTGCCATTCATAGGCGTCGACCTGCGGCGGCAGCACCGAATCGAGCACCACAGCGCGCAGCCCCGGCGGCTCCAGCCGCATCACCTCCAGCGCGATGCGCGTGCCGTAGGAGGTGGCATAGAGATTGAACTCGCCATAGCCCAACGCCCGCACCAGGTCCAGCAGGTCTTGGGCGTGGGTCGGGGTGTCATAGTCGGCCAGGTCAATGCCCTGGGTCTGCAGGCGCTCGGCGCAGGCTGCAATGGCCAGGTCATTGGCATCGACGGGGCCGTCGACAAGCGCATTGGTGGGGCCGCCGGTTGCGGGGATGGGCGCGGCTGCGCTGCAATCCAGCACCGGGTCCGCCAAGAAGGTGCCGCGCTGGTCATAGAAGATCAGGTCGCGGTCACGGCGCAGGCTGCGGAACCAATGATAGACCGCACTGAATTCAGCCAAGGCGCTGCCGCCCGGCCCGCCCACCACATAGACCAGCGGGTCGGGTTCAGGGTGGGCGCTTTCGGCGCGCACCAGGGCAAAGGGCAGCTCGACCTGCAGCCCGGCAGGAGCGCCGCGGTCTTGGGGCAGACGCAGCCGCCCGCAGCGGATCGTCTGCCCTTCGTCCAATTCGTCGGGGACGCGCAGCGGGCATTCGCCGGGGATGACCGCCACAGGATAGGCCGGGAGCTGCCCAGTCAGGGGCGATGTTATGGGCGGGGTCACGGGCACACAGCCCGCCAAGATCGCCAGCAGCGCCGCCAGGATGACCCAGCGCCCGCGCCTGCTCCGGCCCATCACCATCGGGATATCACCGCCTCGTCACCACCATGCCACGCCCAGCCATCGATGCGGCTATGCCGTCACCCGCTGCGCCAGCGCGTCGGGCGTGTGGCCGCGCTCGATCAGCGCGCGCTGGCCTGCGCTCAACTCCATCCAAGGGGCCATGGGGCCGTCTGGGAGGCGCGGCAGTTCGCGGCCGTCGATCAGCGTGTGCGTATTGCGCAGCAACTGCCGGCCTGTGCGCTGCTGCATAAAGACATCATAGAGCGGGAAATCGCCTTGCTCCAGTGTGAAGAGGGCCACATCGGCGGGCGCGCCCACGCGCAGCGTGCCGATCTCATCCTGCAGGCCCAAGACCTCGGCAGGGCGCACCGTGGCGGCGCGGATCACGTCGGGCAGGCTCATGCCGATGGCCAAGAACTTGCTCAAACAGGTGGGCAGATCGAACAAAGGGCCGTTGACGCTGTGCTGGTGAATGTCGGACGAGATGACGTCGGGCTTGTGGCCCTGGGCGATGAGCGCCTCGCCCACGTCGAAGGCGAAGGAGCCGCCGCCGTGGCCCACATCCATGATCACCCCCTGGTCCCAGGCGCGTTTGGCGTCGTCCAGGAGCCGCCCGTTTTCGTCCACGATGCGCATATCGCCGCCGGTGAAACAGTGGGTCAGGATGTCGCCCGGGCGCAGATAGGGCAGCACATCCTGAATGGTGGGCGGGCCATAGCCGACATGCACCATCATGGGCAGACCGCAACGCTCGGCGGCCTCGCGCCCCAGCTTGAGCGGCTCGATGCCGGTGCCGCGCGTGGTGTTGCGGTCGATACGCACCTTGACGCCCAGCGCCAGGTCGCGGTTGAGGTCGATCAGCTTGCAGCACAGGTCTACATCGCAGTAATCGAGGTTTGACAACTCCCAGGTGCTGGCGGTCAGGCCGATCGACGAGATGTTGAGCAGGGCATAGAGACGGGCGGCGGCAGGCTTGGCGATAAACTCACGGAAGCCCATAAAATTAAACGCACCGGCGGAGCCGACATCCAACCAAGTGGTCACGCCGGAGCGCGCCGCCACCGGGTCGGCCTGGATGCCCCAGTAGGTGACGTTGTGGTAGACGTGGGTGTGCAGGTCCACCAGGCCTGGGGTGACGATCTGGCCGGCGGCGTCGATCACGCGCCGCGCCGACGAGGCGGGGATATCACGGTCCAGCGCGGCAATGCGCGTGCGGTTGATGGCGACATCGAGCGCCCCGCTTTGGCCGCCCGGGTTGACCACCTCACCGCCTTTGATCAACAGGTCAAATTGCATGGGTGTGTTCCGTCTCCAGTTTCAGGGTTGATGCAAAAGTTCTACCGCAAAGTTCGCAGAGGGCGCAAAGGCCGGAAGAGAGGCAGTGGGCAACAGGGAGTACTTTGCGTTCCTCGTGTTCTTTTTACTCTCTGCCCGATTCCAAGAACGTCAACTGGCCGGGGGTCAGGCGCACCCCGTCGGCGGCCAGGCTGTCGTCCAGTTGATCCAGCGTGCGGCAGCCGATGATCGGCACGGTGACAAAGGGCTGCGATTGCAGATAGCCGAGCACGATGCCCGCCAACGAGACGCCCAAGTCGCGGGCCAGCGATTGGGCGCGCGCCAGCCGCGCCCGGTTTTCGGCCAGCGGATAGCGCGCCGCTTGGCCGGGGGAGATGCGACGTCGCGCCCACCAGTGGGACAGCTTCTGAAAGAGGCCGTTGGCCTGCGATGAATAGGGGACAGCCGCCAGCCCGCTCTCCAGATGATAGCGGTAGAGATCAGACGTCATGGGGACCAGTGACGGGTCGGCCAGGCCGCTCGGGTTGAGCGCGGCCAGACTCCACATCATCTGATTGGCCACAAACCCAGGCAGTTGATTGTCTGCGGCATACGCCTGCGCGGCGCGGACGCGGTCGGCGCGCCAGTTCGAACAGCCCGCATAGCGGATTTTGCCTGCAGCCGCCAGCTCGGCCAGCGTCTGCATGATCTCGCCCACGGGCCGCGCCGGGTCATCGCGGTGCAGCCAGTAGAGATCAATGCAGCCGGTCTGCAGATGGGCCAAGCTCTCATCCACATCATGGATCAGGTCGGCAGGGGCCAGCCGCGGCACGTCCATGCGGTCCAAGCGCGGGTGGCCGCCCTTGGTCGCCAGGACCACGCGGTCGCGCAGCCCGCGCGCCGCCAGCCAGGCGCCGATCATCTTTTCGCTGGGACTTTTTGCGCCGGGGACCCAGTCGCCGTAGATGTTGGCGGTGTCAATCAACGTGCCGCCCGCCTCGACAAAGCGATCCAACAGCCGCCAGCCCGTCTCCTGGCCGATCCCGCTGCCAAACTGGCCGGTTCCTAGGCAGAGGGATGAGACGCGCAGGTCGCTGCCGGGCAGGGTGAGTTGGCGCATGGGGCTATTTGCGCGCTGCGCCCTTGCCGCCCTGCCCCACGGGCGTCCAGCCTTCGGGCATTTGGGCTTCGGCGCCGAAGAAGTACTCCTCCATCTGCTGGGCCAGGAACTCGCGCGCCTGCGGGTCGGCCAGGCTCAGCCCATAGTGGTTGATGAGGATCACGGCGTAATCACGCCACATCTGCCAGGCCTCGGCGGAGACCTGCTCATAGATACGTTGGCCCAACTCGCCGGGATAGGGAGGCTCCTCCAGCCCCGGCAACTCGCGACCTAGCTTCACGCACTGCACCATACGCGCCATATCATCCTGCCTTTACTCGTATACGCCCTTCCGTCAAGTTTACACCGCTCTTGCGCCGGAGGGCGCTTTGAGCCAAGCCCTGCAGGCCTCTGCAAAAGGGGGTTCGCTTTGCCAGCCGGCTCAATCCAATTATAGGATTGGGCAGGAGGCATGTCAAAGATGGCCGATCTAGAGCGCGCGTCCCAGCCCATCCTGCTGTGGGGGAGCACAGGGGCGATGACCGAAGCGGTATTGGCGCGGCTGCTGGCGGCGGGCGTCGCCGTCACCGGGCTGGTCCTCCCTGGCGATGATACGCCTGCGCCGCGCCCCTTGCCGCCATCACCCCCGGCGCACGATGAGCTGCCTCTGCTAGACGCCTTTGTACAGCGCAGCGCCGTCCATCTTGCCTGGGCGCAGGGGCTGCCGGTCTATACGGTAGGCCGGCTGAATCGTCCCGGCGTGGCAGCCTGGCTGGCCGAGCAAGCGCCTGCGGCGGTGCTGGTGGCCTGTTTTCCACGGCGCATCCCCGCCGCGCTGCTGGCGATCCCGGCGCGTGGTTTTCTCAATCTCCACCCGTCACGGCTGCCCGCCTATCGCGGCCCGGCCCCGCTCTTTTGGCAACTACGCGACGACGTGCAGCCGCTGAGCGTCACGCTGCACTGGATGGATGCTGATCTCGACACGGGCGATATCGCAGCACAGGCCGATCTGCTGCGCCCCGACGGCGCCACCGGACCGGAACTGGACACACGCTTAGGCGCGCTGGGCGGCGACCTGGCCGCCCAGGCGCTGGCCGCGGGTCTATCCACGCGCACGCCGCAGCTGCCAGGCGGCAGCTATCAATCCTGGCCGAGCGACGCCGATTTTAGTCTGGAGCTTGCCTGGAGCGCGCGGCGCGCCTATAACTTTATGCGCGCCACGGCGGAATGGGGACGGCCCTATTGGCTCACGGCGCAGGGGCAGAGCTGGCGCGTCGCGCGCGCCCTGGGTTGGGATGGCGGCGCAAAGCTGTCCGCGCCGGTGGTCTATCAAGACGGCATCATGCGCATCCGGTTCAACCCCGGCAGCGTGTCCGCCATCGGCACGGCGTCAGCGCCCTAAGGCC
>QEUY01000326.1 GCA_003577365.1 Chloroflexota bacterium
GCGCCCACGGCGTTGTTCATGTTGGAGCGCGGCTGATGGCTCACCGCCGTCTGCGTCTCGCGCAGCAGGGCCATCTCCCAGGCGTCGATGTGGATGCAGTGGGCAAAGATGCTCTGCGCGCCGGTGATGCCAAAGCGGTGCAGCCGCTCCACGGCCCGCTGCCCCGATTTCGCCAGGCTGTCATATTGATCTGCCGGATGCTCGGCGACATGCACATGAAATCGATCAGACTCCGCCGCACAGGCCGCCAGCGTCGCGTCCGACAGCGTCAGGCTGGCGTGCAGCCCGAAGGTGGCGGCGATGCGGCCCGCGCTCGGATCGCCTGCGGCGTGCGCCTGCGCCGTCTTACGCTGAAAACGCACGTTTTCGGCAATGCCCGCCTGCGCCGCCTGCGGCCCATCGCGGTCGGTCACCTCGTAGCAGAGCGCGGCGCGCAGCCCCGACGACTGCACGGCCTCGGCGATGGCGTCCAAGCTGCCGTCAATCGCCCGCTGGCTGGCGTGGTGGTCGATCAAGGTGGTCGTGCCGTGGCGGATGGCATCCACCAGACAGACCTCGGCGGAACGCTGCACGCCCTCCAGGTCGAGCGCCTTATCCAGCCGCCACCAGAGTTTCTCCAGGATTTCGGGAAAGTCCTTGGCCGGCGGGCCGGGGATGTACATCCCGCGCGCAAAGGCCCCATAGAAATGGGTGTGGCTGCAGATCAGCCCCGGCATCAGCAGCCGCCCGCCCGCGTCCCAACGTTCGGCCTGGGGATAGCGGGCCAAGAGCGCGGCGCTCTCCCCCACATCGCCGATCAGCCCGTTCTCCATCAAGACCGCGCCGTCCGGCCAAATACGGTTCGCCTCCTCAGCCTGGCTGTCGTCGAACGTGATCACCGTGGCATGATGGATCAGGGTGGCAGGCTGGATTGGCATGGCGCGGCCTCCGAAAATACGTGGATGGTTTGCAGTATTGTACCCTGGGGATTAGAATTCTCAAACGGATTCACTGTGTCCTGATCGCCGGGCGCTGCCTGGCGTCAACGCCCAAGGCGCTCAACGCTAAGGCTCTCAACGCAACCATAACGCGAAAGGATCTCGTCTATGAATGTACTGGTCACCGGAGGCGCAGGCTTTATCGGCAGCCATGTCGCCGATGCGCTCTTGGCCGCAGGCCATCGGGTGGTGGTCGTGGACAATCTGCACACCGGCCACCGCGAGCAGGTTCCGGCAGACGCCCGCTTTATCGAGGCGGATATCACCGACCAGAAACGCATGGCGCAGATCTTCGCCGACGAAGGCATCGAAGCCATCGCCCACCAAGCTGCGCGCGCCAACGTGCGCGAGAGCATGGCCGACCCGCTGACCTATGCCAATGTCAACGTGCTTGGCTCGCTGATCCTGCTGGAGCTGGCGCGCGCCCACAACTGTCGCAAATTCGTCTTTGCCAGCACCGGCGGCGCGGTCTATGGCGAAGGCGATACGCCCGGCGAACAGCGTCTGCCCTTCACCGAGCGCAGTTGGCCGCAGCCCAAGGACAACTATGGGGCCAACAAGCTGAGCTTTGAATATCACCTGGACCTCTATCACCAGAACTATGGGCTGCCCTACATCGCGCTGCGTTATCCCAATGTCTATGGCCCGCGCCAAGACAGCCGCGGCGAGGCGGGGGTGATCGCCATCTTTGTCGGGGCCATGCTCGCAGGCGAGCCAACGCGCATCACCGGCGACGGCAGACAGACACGCGATTTCACCTATGTGGGCGATATCGCGCGCGCCAACCGCCTGGCGCTTGAAAGTGACAAAGTGGGCATCTACAATGTGGGCAGCGGCGTGCCGACCGACATCAACACGATCCATGCCAAACTGGCCCAGTTCACGGGCTATGACCGCGCCGTCGACTATGTGCCGCAGCCGGTAGGCGAAGTGCGCGCCACCTATTTGGACAGCAGCAAGGCCGCGCGCGACCTGGGCTGGCGCGCGCAGGTAAGCCTCGACGAAGGCCTGCAGCGCACCGTCGACTGGATGCGCGGCAGCTAGAGGGGCCGGCAGCGGTGAGTAGGCGGTAGGGATCGGGAAGAGTTGTCAGGAGTGGGGCCGTGCCCTTGTTTCGTGAGCTGCTGCTAAAGCAGAAAGCAGCCGGTTGCCATTCTGCTCCTGCACCCTACTGCCTAAGCCTACTGCCCTTTTGCTCCGGCCTTTGCGCTCTTTGCGGTGAATTCTCTGGCTGCTATGCATATTGCCATTAATGGCTGGTTTGTCGGCCAGCCCGCTGCGGGCAGCGGCCAGTATATCCATCACCTGCTGGAGCATCTGCCGCGCCAGGCCGCGGGCGTGCGGCTCTCGGTGCTGCTGCCCGGCCCAACGCACGCCCTGCTGCGGGACTGGCCCTGGCCCGGCGTGACGCCGCAGCCCGCAACGCTACCCCGGCTGCCCGCCGCGCTGCGCAAGCTGTGGTGGGAGCAGGTCGCCGTGCCGCGCGCCGCCCAACGGCTGGACGCCGACCTGCTCTGGGTCCCCTATTGGGCCGCGCCGCTGTGGCAGCCGTGCCCCGTCTGTGTCACCGTCCACGACCTGATCCCTTTGCTGCTGCCTGCCTATCGCGGCGGGGTGCAGCACCGGCTCTATACGGCGCTGGCCGGCCAGACGGCGCGCCGCGCTGCCGCCGTGCTGACCGTCAGCCAGGCCAGCAAGCGCGATATTGTGCAACATCTGGGCATCCCCCCGAGCCGCGTGCATGTGGTCTATCACGGCCCCAACCAAGAGGGACGCGCTGCGCCGGATAACGCGCAGTTGGCCGCGGTACGCGCCAAATATGCGCTGCCGCCGCGTTTCTTTCTCTATCTGGGGGGGTTCGACGCACGCAAAAACCTGGCGGGGATGATTCGAGCCTACCGCCGCTATCTGGAACGGGGCGGCGACCCGGCGGTCAAACTCGTCTTGGGCGGCAAGCTGCCGGAGCGCGACAGCGCCTTTGCGCCCGATCCTCGGCGGCTGGCCGCCGCGCACGGGCTTGGCGACCAGGTGCTCTGCTGCGGCTGGGTGGAGGAGGCGGACAAGCCCGCGCTCTATGCGCTGGCGACCGCGTTTGTCTTTCCCAGCCTCTACGAAGGCTTTGGCATGATGGTGCTGGAGGCGATGGCCGCAGGCACGCCGGTGATCACCAGCGCGCCGCCCGCATCCGCCTGAGCTGCGCCGCGGCGCAGCTCAGGGCGTATAGCAGACCTGGCCCGCGGCCAGCGCCGGGTGATTATAGCCAAACTGGTCGGTGATCTGCCAAAGCTCGGGGTGATTGGCGAAGATGCTGCCCACGGCGATGCACGCCGCGGCCGGGTCTTCTCCGGCCTGCATCGCGTCCAGCCACTGCGTCGCTGCCGCCGTGTATTCGGCGTCGGGCTGAGCGGCGGCCAGCGTCGCCAAGCTGTCGCGCGCAGCGTCCAGGTCGCCGCTGAGCGCCTGCGCCTGGATCAGACGAAACCGCGCCAAGCCTCGCAGCAGCGCCAGCTCCTGCGATTCGGCCAGCCCCAAGATGCTGCACGCCGCCAGCTCCGAGTCGAGCGCCGCGCCGTACAGCTCAATCGCCGGGCCATAGCCCACCACATCCGAGGCGTGCAGCGCCACATCCGCCTCGACCAAGCGCAGCCCCAGGCAGTCGCTGCCCTCCACCGTGCGGTCATAGGCCCAGGCGATGCGGCGATAGAGGCCGCCGTCGATGCTCTGCCAGCTTTCGCTGTGCGGCACAGCCAGCCCACCCTCCGGCGTGCCGCTCACCCCGCCTTCGAGCAGCAACTGCTGGCCGTCGCCCGGCGCACCGGCAGGCAGCGGCGTGAAACTGGCGCGCCCGGCGGCGATGGTTGCGCCCGGCTCGATCAGCGCCAGATAGGCGTCGCCGTCCCAAGTCCACATCTGCACTTCCAGCACACAAAAGGTCGAGCAGCCGGTCACCGTCCAGGCAATGTCGGTGCGCCCGTCGGCATTCAAATCGCCCACCGCCAGCGGTGCGGGCTGTCCATAGATCTCCGGGTTGGCGACCAAGGTATAGCTGCCGTCCGCTTCGCTGTGAAAAATGAGAACGGCGCCTTGAGCGCCGTCCGGACCGTAACCTAGGTCTGTGATCAGGGTGGGGTAGACGATGGCGTCTGGCAGGCCGTCGTCGTTGAGTTCGGCCGACACCACCGCCCCCAGGTCGTCGGTCAGGACGCCGCAGGTGCGCAGCCAGCTTTCGATGGCTGCCTGGTCGCCCCCGGCGGCGCTGAGTACCGGCGGGAGCGCCTCGGCGTATCCGGCCAGGTCCGCCGGACACGCCGCTGGGGCCGCGGCAGCCGCGGCCCCAACCGAGTCATCGCCTACCGAGGAAGTGGGGGGCGAGGAGGGCTGCCCCTCCTCGCCCGCGTCCTTTGTACCCTCGTCGCCGGCAGCATCGCCGCTATGCTCATCGCCGCCCAAGTCCAACACGGGGCAGACATCGGCGGCCTCGAACGACGGGTTGGTATAGCCATAGTCGGCCAGCATCTCCCACGCCGCCGGGTTCTCCTCCACATAGGTGGTCACCTCGGCGCACGCCGCTGCCGCGTCTTCATTGGCCTCAAAGGCGGTCCACCACTGCTGGCCCACCGCATCGTAGATGCTGCCGGGGTAGGTTTCGCTCAACGTCGCGAGATGGGCAGCCGCGCCTTTGATGTCGCCTTGATAGCCGGCGATGAGCGCCAAGCGGAAGAGGCTGAAGCTGCGCAGCTCCGCCAGTTCGTCATTGCGCACCCAACACTTGATCAGATTCTCATCCGCCGCCGCCTGGGTATAGAGCAGTGAAGCCGCGTCGAACCCGTTGACGGGCGCATCCAGAAAGGCACGGTTGGCGTCCAGCACCGTGTGATAGAGACACTCGCTGGCGCTGTAGGCCTTCTCCAACAGCGTGTAGGGCGCGCCCTCCAGGCTGGCCCAGACCTCGGTGCGGCTGCGCTGCGGGCCGGCCCCCACGCTGCCATAGATGCCGCCGCTGAGGACGATCTCCTGGCCTGCGCCTTCTTCGCTGCGGTCCTCAAGCGTGATCTCGGCGTAGGCCATGGTGATCGTGCCGTCGGTCCAGT
Source organism: Chloroflexota bacterium (assembly GCA_003577365.1). Classification (GTDB taxonomy): domain Bacteria; phylum Chloroflexota; class Anaerolineae; order Caldilineales; family Caldilineaceae; genus QEUY01. The sequence continues at coordinate 5,069 of QEUY01000326.1, forward strand.
CCGCCCAGGCCGAGCCATCCCAACTGCGTACATTGACCGTATCAAAGCAGGTGCTTGCGCCGCAGGTCGTATCCACCCACACCACGTCGGACAGCGTGTCGGCGTTAATGTCCTCGGTCGCCAGCAAGCGCACCTCGCCGGCGGCGCGGGCGCGATAGCTCAACACCAAGCCGTCGGGGCTGCTGTTGAAGATCGCCAAGTCACCCTCGATAAAGACCTGATCCTGGCTTGGGTTCTGATAGACCACCACCAGATCGTCGCTGTCGTCGCCGGTCAGGTCGCCGATAAAGGTCCCCTCCTCCACCAG
>QEUY01000327.1 GCA_003577365.1 Chloroflexota bacterium
AAAAAACGGGCACTCCAAGGAGTACCCGTTGGCTCTGTCGCAGACCTGAGAGATTGGTCCTGCCTGGCGGCAGGGCTTGCCCCGTCGGTGTTTCCGGCCTAGCCGGAACGCTTTCCAGAGCTGCCTCGCTGCGGCGATCCTTTTGCCTGAGAGTGTCACCTGGGCGGCGTGGCGCCCGCCCAGGCTTGCCCCTTCGGCGGCCCCACAAGGGGCGCTCTCTCGGCGCAGCTTACCAGCATGATAATTCGGTTGTACAGCGATCTTACCACGAACCAGACGCCGCGTAAAGTCGGCGCATGGCAGGCAAAGGGCCGGCCGGCGGCCTCATACTGCCGCCGCTTTGAGCGCCTCGGCAGCGCGGGCAGCGCGTTCATTCAGGAAGTCGCCATAGGCCAGCAGTTGCGCGTTGGGCGTAAAGGTCGCCTGGCGCACGGTGGCGTCGACCAGGACCCTGCGCCTCACCAACAGCCGTTTTTCGACGTGGTGAAACAACTCCATATTCTGCAGGCTGAACATCAACTGCGGCACGATCTGCTCAAACAGGTCCATCGCCGCGTCCATCTGCCCCGCCTGCGCCCGCTGCCAGATACGCACCAGCACATCGGCCAGACCCAGGCCGGGCATGATCCCGCAGATGCCCTGCGACGCAAGCTCCAGCATATACAGCCCGCCCCAGCCTTCCAGCACGCCCACGACGTCGCCAGTCGCGGCGCGGATCGCGGCCACCTTGTCGCCCATCAGCGGCTCTTCGAGCTTGATATAGGCGAAATTGGGGCACCTCTCCACCAAGCGCGCGCAGAACTCTGCGCCCACGGTCGGCCCGTTGGGGTTGAAGTCCTGGATCAGAATGGGCACGGTCACCGCCTGGCAGATCGTGGCGCAGTAGGCGAGCAGATCGTCCGGCCCCAAGGCAAAGAGGCGCGGGATCGCAAACGAGATCAGGTCCGCGCCCAGGTCCACATGCCGCCGCGCCAGGTCGGCGGCCGCTTTGGCCGAAGGGTGGTTGGACTGCGCGATCACCGGTACGCGGCCCGCGGCCGCGTGTATAGCCTCCTGCACCACCAGCAGCCGTTCGGCCTCGGTCAGCTTATAGAACTCGCTGGCATAGGCAGGCAGACAGATGGCCGCCGCGCCTGCATCCACGGCGAAATGGACCAGCCCGGCCAGCGCGCTGCGCTCGACTTCTTCACTGCCGGCGCGGAACGGGGTGGGGATGATGGGCACGACGCCGCGCAGCCGCGGCTGGGCATCGGGCGCGGGGTGGGGCATGACGAGGCTCCTGTCTTGTGTGGGTTCGCCCAGCAGGGGCGAGGGTGATAACGGAATCTACAACAGCGCACCCGCCGGATGCACTACACCAGGATCATGGCGCGGAAGATGGCCTCCATCAGGCGCATGTCCTCCAGCGTGTCGCGCCCGCTGGAGGAGGGCGTCGCACCCTCACGCACACAGGCGATGAAGTGCTCGGCCTGGCGCTGGAAGGCCCAGCCAATCGGCGGAATGATCTGCTCAAGGCGCGCCTCTTTGCCCGTGGGGCAGGTATAGACCTCGACGCGCCCGCGGCCCTGGCGGTTGAGCGGCGACGGCGTAAAGAGCTTGACCGCGCCCCGTTCAAAATAGAAGCTGGTCTCCTCTTCCCACTGGTGCGAACGCATCGAACCGGCGGATAACTCCACGATCACCCCATCCTCGCCGCTGAGCAGCGCCGTGTGCACTAAACGCTGGTCGCGGCGGCCCAGCGCGGCCTGCACGGTCAAGCGGCCTGGATAGAGAAAGCGCACCAGGTTGATATTGTGCGCCACGATGTTGAGATAGCTCTGAAACTGGCGGCCCTGCTCGGTGTCCATACCGCTAGGATAGCGCGGCATAAAGCTGGGGTCGTCGGGCACGCCCTCCTGCGTGGTGATGGGCGGCAGCGCCTCCTGCACCCAGTCGCCGCCGTAGCAGTGGGCGTGGATGCGGCGCAGGCTGCCCAGTTCGCCGCCGGTGAGATAGGCGTGCAGCCGTTCACGCGCCGCCAAGACGCTGGGGTCATAGCGTTTCATCAACCCCACCATCAGGATCACGCCCGCTGCGTCCGCCGCGGCCTGCATCGCCTCGGCTTCCTCCAGCGACCCGGCCATCGGCTTCTCGACAAACACATGCTTGCCGGCTTGCAGCAGCGGGATCGCTATAGCACCGTTGCGCAGATGGGGCTGGCTGGCGACCACGGCCTGTACCTCCGGGTCGGCGGCCAGTTCATGATGGTCGCGATAGACCTTGGGGATGTCGAAGGCAGCGGCCACGCGGCGCGCCAGTTCGGGCCGCGGCTCGGCCAGCGCCACTACCTGGCAGTCGGGCCGGCCCGCATAGTTGCGCAGATGGGCCACCTGGCCCATGTAGCCCATCCCGGCAAAGCCGATGCGTACAGGGTTCACAGAGAGACCTCCCGATGAGTGCTACGGTGATGTATGGTGGTTGGAGAGGGATAGGATGCGAGCCGCTGCGCGCCTGCCCGCCCCAGCAGGCGCTAACAGACCGTGCCGTCGTCGTCGATGTAGCAGGCGTCCATTTGGAAACGCCGCCAGCGTTCGACCTCTTGGCCCAGTTCGCCCAAATAGGCCTCCAGTTCAGCCTGGCCGCTGATCACGCGGCCGTCGTCCACGATGGCGGGCAGCGGCGTGCCGTTGAGCGGGGAGGGGTGGTCTGCGTCCACCGTGACCACACGGTGGGCCACGACCAGCTCGGCCAGCTTCGCTTGGATGGCTGCGCCCTGGGCGCTGTCTGCGCGGCGGATCAACTCGATCATACGAAAGGCTCCTTTCTCGCCTCCCCTGCCCAGCCGATCAGTTTGCGGCCTGGGCCTGCGCCTCACCGGCCAGGTGCGCCACCACGATGATGCGGTGCGTGTTGTCGTTGCGCGGCCAGCAACTGACCAGGGTCAAGCGGTCGTCGTCAAACGGGCCGATCCAGCGGGCGTTGGCGATGCGCTGCTCCGGTTTGGCATGGGTCTCCGGCACGACCATCACGCGGTCCACCGTATAGGTATAGCGTTTGCCGCCCGACCAGACCACCGCCTCGTCGCCCCGCTTAAGCTGGTCCAGTTCACGGAAGACCGCGCCCAAGATGTTGTTGTGGCCGCTCATGACCACGTTGCCGCCCGCGCCGGGCAGCGCGCTGTTCTTGTGCCAGCCCGCGGCATACTCGGCCACATCCCATTCAGAGAAAATCTGCCCTTCGACATCGGTCGCGGGATGCCAGCCCAACTCGACCACAGGGATGTCGACGTCGATGGCGGGCAGTTCCAAGCGGTAGGGGTGGGGCACGGCATCTTGCACACCTGCAGGCGCGCGCGCGCCGATGGGCGGCGCCGGCTCGGCCGCGGTGTCGCCCGCGCGCGGGGTGGGGGCAGGCGTGGGCGGTTCAGGTTTGGACGCGCCGCAGGCCGCCAGCAGCGGGCTTGCCGCCAAGGCGATCAGCAGACGGCGGCGTGTCAGCCGGTAGGATGAAACAGAGAGTCGACGGCGCATAGAGACTCACTTGATCGCTCATGACAACGACAACAGATAACCTTCACCAGTATCCAGTATAGCGCAATTGCGGCCCTCGATGCGTATGTCCAGCTACGGTCTACTGCGCGGGCAGACGACGCCCCTGCGCCTCGGCGCTGATGCGCGCGATCGGGCCGCCCACCGGCGCCAGCACCGCCGTAAAGGTCGTGGTCCCACCGCGCGGCACCACATTGTGTTCCGGCTCCACCTGGCGCATGGCGATCACCCGGTCGAGCGGGTCATAGGCGGTCAGCACCACCTGCACGCTCACCGCTTCCTCCGGCCCGGCGTTGCGCACAACGCCGGTCACCGTATAGGAGGCGTAGCGTTCGCTCTCGGTCTGCACTTCCTCGACGGTCAAGTCGCGATAGTAGCTGCCCACATAGGCGGGCACGGCGCTCACCGGATAGACCTGAAACTGCTCAAACTCGCCCGGCTCCTCGCCAAAGAGGATGGCAAAGGGCGCGCGCTCCTCGACATCGACCAGGTCAAGCGCCACCAGCCCCTGGCCCTGCGCCACGGTCCCCCCCTGGGCGTCCAGCAAGGTGACGCCGACGCGCACCTGCTCCAGCGCCGCGCCGGTGTTGTTATAGACCTCGCCCATCACCCACAGCCCGCCGATGGCGTTTTCGGTGAAGTGCAGATTTTCTACGGCCACGGGCAGCGGCGTGGGGGTGGGGGTGGCGTCGGCGGCGACCTCGCTTTCCTCTTCGCGCGGGATGATCAACTGCTGGCCGATCTGCAGCGTGCGCGGGTCGAGAATGCCATTGGCTTCTTGCAGCGCCGAGACGCTGACGTTGAAGCGGTCAGCGATGGCCAACAGGCTCTCGCCCGACTGGATGGTATAGATGACCGGCGTCGGCGTGACGGTCGGCGTCGGCGTTGGCGCAGGGGTATACGGCGCGGGCGTTGTGGTCGGCTCGTCGGTGGCGCTCACCACGGCGACGCCGATGGTGGGGGTCGGCTGCGGGGTGGGCGTGGGCGTCACCGTGATGACCTGCCCACAGCCCGCCAGGATCGCCAGGATCCCGGCTCCGACGGCGATGGCCCAGCGCCGCGGCGCACTTGCTTGCATTTGCTCTGAATTCATATAGACTGCAAGTATATCACACAGCCAAGGGAGAACCGCCATGAAGATTGCAGTCTTCTCCGACAGCCACGACCAGATCGCCCATGTCGAAGCGGCCCTGACCGCGGCCAATGCCGCCGGGGCGGGGATGCTGATCCACTGCGGCGACCTGTGCGCGCCGTTCATCGTCGACCTGTTGGGCCGCCGCTTTGCCGGGCCGATCCATCTTGTTTTTGGCAACAACGACGGCGATGGCCGTTTGCTACAGGTGATCGCCGCCCGCTTTTCCCAGATCACGCTGTGGGGCATCTATGCTGAACTGACCGTGGAAGACCGCACCCTGGCAGTGATCCACTATCCCGAACCGGCGCGGCGCATCGCCCAGTCCGGCCAGTTCGACCTGGTCTGCTATGGGCACAACCATCTCAAGGCAGTGGAAGCCGTAGGCAAGGCGGTGCTGGCGAACCCCGGCGAACTGCTGGGCAAGGAAGGCCCCCCCACCTGGGGGCTGTACGACACGGCGACGGGCGCGTTTGAGCTACAGGCAGTGGGCAGTGCCGCCGCTGGCGGCACTGCCCAAAGGGAGTAGGGAAGAGGATTACTCCGTCAGGGCCTCATCACAGGCGTGACGGTAGCCGCAGCCGCAGCAGCGCGCCGGGTCGTCATGGCTGCGGTGGACGTCGGCGGCGTGGCGCGCCTGGCGGATGGCCTGGGCCGCGTCCAACACAGCCTGGCGCAGCGCGTCGGTATAGGGGATCTGTAGTGTGGCGTCGGCG
>QEUY01000328.1 GCA_003577365.1 Chloroflexota bacterium
GAGCACCGTTTCACCGCGAAGCGTCCGGACAACATGAATCCCCGTCAGGGGATTGAAACCCGTCCAGCTTGACAATCACCAACTGACTGGTGAATGGTCCGGACAATATGAATCCCCGTCAGGGGATTGAAACACATCACCGGCCCGGACGACCTTTGCTCCCGGCACAAGTCCGGACAACATGAATCCCCGTCAGGGGATTGAAACGGATTTGCACTGCCGTTGGCCAAGGCGGCGCAGTTTCTATCTGCCTCTAGATCTTCCTCTAGTCGTCACCTCTGATAACCCGTTGAGCTTCGCCTGGTCCAGGTCTATAATAGAGCCATGGATACGGATACCCGCGCCAAGCGCCTCACACTGCTGATTCTTCTGTCGATAGGGTTAGCGGCCTTTTTCCCCGCGGCCACTCGCCTGCTGGCCCAACCGGGCGGGCAGCAGCGCGTCTTTGTGCCTGTCATCAGCAGCGAAGACGGGGGCAGCGGGGCGGCGGCCACGCCGGTGGCGGGCGGGCGCGTCTATGGGCTGTTGGGGCGTTTGGGCCAACAGCAGGGCGCGCGCTTTAGCTACACGTTGACGACCCCTGCGGGCGCGCTGTATGGGCTGGCGGGCGAAACGCCCGCGGTCGAAGAGCAGATGGCTACACTGGCCCGTGCCGCGCCCGTGCCCTTTGTCAAGGTCTGGGGCGAGGTGACGGCGGGCGCGCCGCCGTTGATTGTGGTCAGTGGCCTGCTGCCGACCGAGGCCCCTGGCGCGCCGCCCGTTCCGACCGGTGCGGTCACCGGCGCATCGATCCCGGTAGCGATCGTCAAGTTCGACCTGGTGAACCTGCACAGCGAACCGAGCGAATCGTCGGCCCGCACGGGCGCGGTGGTGCGCGGCCAGGCCTGTGACATTGTGGGGCGCACGCCCGCCGTGACCTGGTGGCTGCTGGACTGCGCCGACGGCCAAGAGGGGTGGATCGATGTCCGCTTGGTGACGGCGCAGGGCAGCACTGCCGGGGTGCCGATTGTCACCAGCGCGGTGGGGGTCGCCACACCCGCCGCGCCGCCCACGGCGACGCCTGCTGTCCCAAGCTTCAAGGGCTGGCGCATGGAGATGTACGCCAACCCCTATCTGAGCGGCGACCCGGTGGCGCTGGCCGATGTGTCGCAGATCGATTTCGACTGGGGGCTGGGCGCGCCCGCGCCGGCGCTGCCGGTCGACGGTTTTTCGCTGCGGCTGGAGCGGCGCATGACCTTTAGCCCCGCCTTCTATCGTATCACCGCCGAGGCCGACGACGGCGTGCGTGTCTGGGTAGACGACCAACTGATGATCGACCAGTGGCACGGCTCCACCAATCAGATCTATACCACGGGGCTGAACCTGAGCGGCACGCATGCGCTGCGCGTGGAGTATTATGAAGCGTCTGGGCTGGCCAGCCTGCGGGTGCGCTTTGACGCTCAGTCCGATGCGCTGGCGTGGGATGCGACCTATTATGGCGGAACCACGCCGGGGGGCGCGGCGCTGCTGCAGCGCCGGGAGCCGCGCGGCCAGCTTCCGCTCGATTACAACTGGGGCGCGGGGTCGCCTGCACCGGGCCAAGTGGGCGTCGATTTCTGGTCGGCGCGCTGGACGGGCCAGTTTGTATTTGACGGTGGCAACTATGTCTTTCGTGTGCGCGCCGACGACGGCGTGCGCGTCTGGCTGGATGGGCAGATGGTGATCGACCAGTGGCGTGATGGCTATAAGCAGGCCCAAAACCGGTTTATCGGCGTGGGCCGGGGTACGCATACGGTCACTGTCGAGTATTATGAACGCAGCGGGCTGGCGCAGGTGACAGTTTGGTGGACAAGAGAATAATGCGATAGGGGGGCGCTTTGCGCGCAACTTTTGCCGGCGTCCTGTGTTTCTATTGGCGAACCTGACGGAAACTGGGTTCGCGGGCACTGGAGCCTGGCAGGGCTGAGAGACACAGGCGCGGAGCGATGCGCAAGGCGGTTGCGCGCGCCCGCTGCCTGCCGGAGATTCCGAGCTAGGGCCGATATCCGGCGGATCATGTGGCGTGCAGCTTGCCGGCGTAATGACGAACGGACGTGTGTACGATGGCGTTTGAACAATCCAATCAGCCCCAGGCGGGCCAGCGCAACGGCGATGCCGGCCCCACGCGTGTGGTGATCACCGGCATCGGCGCGATCACTCCCTTGGCGTTGACGATGGAGGGGACCTGGGCGGGGCTGCTGGCCGGTCGTTCCGGCATTGACCATATTTCGCGTTTTGATGTGTCCGACCTGCGCACCACCTTTGCGGGCGAGGTCAAGGGGTTTGACCCGGCTGACTATATGGACCGCAAAGAGGCGCGGCGGCTTGACCCCTATATTCAGTTTGCCCTGGCCGCCACCAAAGAAGCGGTAGCAGATGCACAGATCGACCTGAGCGCCGAGACACCCAATCGCGTCGGCGTGATCGTCGGCACGGGCATCGGCGGGCTGCAAACCACGCTCGAAAATGTGGAGACGGCGCGCAGCAAAGGGCTGCGCAAGGTCAGCCCATTTATGATCCCCAACATGCTGGTGGACAGCGGCGCAGGCAAGATCGCCATCGAATACAACCTGCATGGCCCCAACCATTCGGTGGTCAGCGCCTGCGCCAGCGGGACTTCCTCCTGCGGCGAGGCATTTGAAATCCTGCGCCGCGGCGACGCCGACGTGATGATCGTGGGCGGGGCCGAGGCCGCGCTGGTGCCGATGATCGTGGCCGGATTTGACGTGATGGGCGCGCTCAGCCAGCGCAACGAGAACCCCGCCGCGGCCTGCCGCCCGTTTGATGCCGACCGCGATGGCTTTGTGATGAGCGAAGGCGCGTGCATCTTGGTGATGGAGACCGAGGCGCACGCCAAGGCGCGCAATGCGCGTATCTACGCCGAGGTGATCGGCTATGGCAGCAGCGCCGACGCCTACAGCATGGCGGCCCCCCATGAGACGGGCCGCGGCGCGATCGACGCCATGAGCATGGCGCTGCGCAAGGCCGGCGAATATGGCGTCACGCCCGACCAGGTGGATTACATCAACGCCCACGGTACGTCGACGCGGCTCAACGATGTGACCGAGACATGGGCGATCAAGCATGTGCTGGGCGAACATGCCTATTCGGTTAAGATCAGCAGCACCAAGAGTATGCTCGGCCATCTGTTGGGCGGCGCGGGCGCGATCGAGACCGCCATCTGCGCCAAGGTGATCCAGCAGGGGATCATCCCGCCGACGATCAACCTGGACAACCAAGACCCGGAATGCGACCTGGACTATACGCCCCTAGTCGCGCGCCAGGCTGATGTGGCGGTTACGTTGAGCAACAGCTTTGGGTTTGGTGGGCATAATGCATGCATCATGCTGCGCCGCTATCAATAGCATACTGCGGCGCGGAGCGAGATAGGGAGAGGCGGAGAGGAAGGAGGAGAGCACATGGCCGAACCGAATCACATGTCCTTAGAACTGCCGGGGGCGCAGAATGGCGCACACCCCAGCAGCGAAAACGGGACCGCCCCTGCTCTGCCGGATGAAGGGCGGCGCTATGCCCAGATCATCGGCTGGGGCTATGCTGTGCCGGAGAAGGTGATCACCAACCAAGACCTAGAGCAGATCGTCGAGACCAGCGACGAGTGGATCCGCACGCGCACGGGGATCGAGGAGCGTCGCGTGGCCGCCGACCCCAAGGAGACCACGGCGACCCTGGCGACCACCGCCGCGCGCCGCGCCTTGGAGGTGGCCGATCTGCACCCCAGTAAACTCGACCTGATCATCTGTTCGACCAGCTCGCCGGAGCATATCTTCCCGTCGACCGCCAGCATTGTGCAGGACGCCATCGGCGCGGTGAACGCGGGCGCGTTCGACTTGAGCGCGGCTTGTTCTGGGTTTGTCTATGCGTTGAGCATGGCACGCGGCCATATTTTGGCCGGCGACGCCGAATATGTGCTGGTGCTGGGCGCAGAGACGCTCAGCCGGGTGGTCGACTGGACCGACCGCAACACCTGCGTGCTCTTCGGCGACGGCGCGGGCGCGGTGCTGATCGCCGCCAGCCAAGTGCCGGGCGGGATCATCGCCACGGAATTGGGCAGCGATGGCTCTGGGGCCGACCTGTTGACGATCCCCGCTGGCGGCAGCGCCATGCCGGCCAGCCTGGAGACGGTGAGCAGCGGCAATCATTTTATCAAGATGGACGGCAAAGCCGTCTTTCGCTTTGCCACGCGCGTGATGGCCGACGCCACCAAGTCGGTGCTGGAGCGCGCCGGGCTGACGCCCGAAGATGTGGATTTGGTGATCCCGCATCAGGCCAACCTGCGTATTGTGCAGAACAGCGTCCTCAAGCAGTTGAAGGTTCCAGAGGACAAGGTCTTTGTCAATTTGCAGAAATATGGCAATACGAGCACGGCCAGCATCCCGATCGCGCTATGTGAAGCGATCCAGGCGGGCAAGGTCAAGCCGGGCGATAAGCTCGTCTTTGTGGGCTTTGGGGCCGGGCTGACCTGGGCGGCGTGTGCGATCCAGTGGAGCGTGCCGACCGAGGCCGCGGCCACCGACTGGTGGAAGAACACGCGCCGCCAGGCAGGCTATCAAGCCGCGGCAGCGCGCAGCATGTGGCGGCGCGCGGTGCGCTGGGTCTATCATGTCTGGCCGACGGACCCGGAGAGCGGCGCGCTCCCCGGCGACGAAGGCATCAAGGAGCCGGAAACCGCGGTGAACGGCGTGCGGCACAGCGAGGAGTAGCGGCCTTTGTGTTTGTGCCAAAGGGGCCAGGGTGGATGCCCGGCCCCTTTTTGATTGCTTGCGTTCTGCGGCGCTGTGGAGCTACTCGAAGCGGGCGGCGACTTCCGGCTTGAGCAGATACCACAGCGTCAGCCCGCCGGCGATGGTGCCAATGGGCGCCATGAAGAGGCTGACCGCGCCCAGGGCCATGGCGGCGATGCGGCCCCATTGGCGCAGCGTCCACAGGCCATAGCCGATGGCAATATAGAGGATACAGAAGATCATGCTGACCATGGCGATCAGCCCCACGGCGAACATGCCGATGAAGGCGCCGGGGTCGTCGGTGAAGCCGAGGATGCCCAGCAATACGGTGGGAAAGGCCAGGATGACCGTGCCCAGCAAAAAAAAGATCGCCACGACGAAGTGATAGCCCGCGATCAGTTGGATGCCTTGATCGGGGCGCGGCGCGGGCGTGCCCGTCTGGGGCGGGATCGGTTCGGTGTTCATCGTTGTCTTCTCTCGACTCTCTATCTCAATTCTCTGTCTAGGACCCTATCTTAACGTCAGTTCGACATAGCGACATACGGGACTAGACAGGAGAACCCTCTCAGGTAAGATAGCAGGCGCGAACCGAACTATCTGTGCCAGAAAGGGTT
>QEUY01000329.1 GCA_003577365.1 Chloroflexota bacterium
CAGATCGGCGACCCGGTGAGCTATGAGAAGGCGGTGCAGGCGGTGCGCGCCACCAACGGCATCGTCGAGCAGGCCAGCGAGCATGAGTTGGCGAACGCCGCGGCCTTGGCCGACCTGACAGGGATGTACACCTGCCCGCATACGGGCGTGGCGCTGGCCGTGCTCTTTAAGCTGGTGCAGCGAGGGGAGATCGCTCCGCAGGAGCGCGTGGTGGTGATCAGCACGGCGCATGGGCTGAAGTTCACCGGCTTTAAGGTGGGCTATCATGAGGGCAGCCTGGCCGAGGTCGAGAGCGAGCACGCCAACCCGCCGGTCTATCTGCCCGCCGACAGCCGCGTGGTCAAAGAGACGATCCAGCGCAAGCTGGGCGGGTGAGCATGTCCGCGCAACCGCAGCCAGAGAAGCCGCTGCTGGACTATCATGCGACCTCGTTTTCGCAGGGGCGCATGGATTTTGCCTGGGAGGAACTGAGCGAGGAAGAGCGCGCCCAGGCCTATGCCGATTGGCAGGCGGGCAAGGGGCTGATCGGCGGCGACCCACGGCTGCGCCCCGGCTCCGGCCAACTGCCGGCCTGGGGGCTGGATCGGCCCTTCTTCCGCACGCTGGCGTTGGACGACCCGCGCGGCACAAACGGGGCGCGGCTGCGGGCCGAGCTAGCCGGTGATCACCCGCTGGAGGTCGAGATCGGCTTTGGCCGCGGCGACTTTTTGCTCGACCGGGCAGGCCGCAGGCCGGAGACGCTCTTCCTCGGCTATGAGACCAAGACCAAGGCGACGCGGCTCTTGCTGGAGCGCATCGACCGCTTCGACCTTGCCAACCTATGGGTGAGCGACGACGACTGCCGCTTTAGCCTGCCGCGGCTGGTGGCGGATGGCCGCGTGGATGCGGTGCATATCCTCTTTCCCGACCCGTGGTGGAAGCCGCAGCACCGCGTGAAGCGGCTTTTTTCGCCGCCCTTTGTCGACCTGCTGGCGGCCAAGCTGCGGCCCGGCGGGCTGCTGCATTTCAAGAGTGATGTGGAGGCCTACGGCGAGCTGGTGCGCTATCTGGTGGAGGGGCATGGCGCGTTTGCGCCGCACGACCCGGCGCAGGCGGCGATGATTGGCGAGTTCGCGCTGACCCATCGCGAGCACTGGTGTCTCCGTCACAACCGGCCCGTGTTCGCCTATTATTTCGTGCGGAGATAGCAGAGAATTCACCGCAAAGAACACAAAGGCCAGAGAAGAAGAAAGTAGCGGCGGTATTGTACCGCCGGTCTGGGCGCATCGGCGGTACAATACTGCACAATACTGCCGCTACGATCAGGCTTGTGCGGCTGTCCAATCGCACCTACGTGAGAGTCATTAAAGGGACGGGATGGAGATAGAGCAGCCAGCACCCACCACGATTACGCCGGGAGAGAGCCGCGGGCGCGCCCTATTGAGTTGGGCGGGCAAGCAGCGGCCCGCGCCTGTGCCCGTGGTGGGCGCGCGGCTGGTCGAGATCGTCGACCCGCGGCGCGAACTGCCGCTGGCCCAGGCCGAGGCGCAGCCCGCGCTGGTCCCGCAGCCGGATTCGTTCTTCGGCCAGGCCCTGCCCAATCTGCTCTACTATGGCGACAACCTTTCAGTGCTGGCCCATCTGCTGGCGCACGGCTGGGCCGGTAAGGTCAAGCTGGTCTATATCGACCCGCCCTTTGACAGCGGCGGCGACTGGGCGCGCAAGGTGCGGCTGCGCGACGGCAACAAGCAGCTATTGGGCGAGACCGTGCAATACCGCGACAACTGGAGCGGCGACAGCTATCTCCAGTTTATCTATGAACGGCTCTTTCTGCTGCGCGACCTGCTGGCCGAGGACGGCAGCCTCTGGCTGCACTGCGACTATCGCCAGGTGCACCGGCTGCGGCTGCTGCTGGAGGAGGTCTTTGGCGAGGGGAACTATCTGAACACCATCGCCTGGCGCAGCCAGGTGGCGCGTGGGGCCAAGGTCAACGCCTTCTACTTCCCCTACAGCACGCAATATATCGAGATCTTTGCCAAGAACCGCGCCGCGCCTACGGTCTGGAACCCGCAGCGCAAACGGCTGATCTTTAGCCGCGCCCAGGCCGCGGCGCAGTTTATGGAGGATGAGCGCGGCTTCTTTCGCACGTCGGACCCCGGCACCTACAGCTTTGACAAGCTCAAGGAACTGCACGCTGCGGGGCGGCTCTATGCGCCCTATGGCGGCGAGGTCGTGGTCGACGAAGCGGCGCGGCGCGTCTATCCCTCCAAGGGCGGCAACATCGGCGTCAAGTATTATCTGACCCGCTTGAGCGACGACCGCTTTGTCGCCGAGCGCGGGGTCGATAACCTGTGGGACGACATCCCTGGGCTGGGCACGACGCCGGGCGAGGATATGGGCTATCCCACGCAGAAGACCGAGGCGCTGCTGCGCCGCGTGATCGCAGCGGCGACGCGTCCGGGCGACGTGGTCTTGGACTGCTTTTTGGGGTCGGGTACGACCGCGGCGGTGGCGCAGAAGATGGGCCGGCATTGGATCGGCTGTGACCTGGGCTATGGGGCGATCCAGACGGCGCGGCGGCGCTTGCAGCGCGTGATCCAGGAGGCGGGGCCGGGCTTTGCGCTCTATGCCATGTCCGATGTAGAACCGCCGCCGGTGGATGGGGCCACGCTGGCCGTGACGATGCAGCGCGCCGCCGATGCACCCGGCCAGGTGGAGATCGAGATCGTGGACTACATGGCGCACGCGCCGCAGGAGGGCAGCGAGCCGCCGAGGCGCGTGCGCCCGCACCGCGCCGCCGACTGGCGCGCCCTGGTCGACGCCGTGGATATTGACCCGCACTATGATGGCGCCATCTTTCAGGCAGTGGTGGCTGATATCCCGGTCAAAAAGCGCGATGCGGTGATCGGGCGCTATCGTGTGGCCGCACCAGAAGGGGCGACTGTCGCCCTACGCATCACCGATATCTTTGGCAATGAACATCTGAGCGTGCAGCAAGTCTGACACTGATATCTAATGAAGGGTGGGGCATGAACGGAGTGAGCGCGCCGGGCCGGGAGCATACGCCTGTGCTGACGGTGTTGGAGGAAGATCGGCATGCCTGGTTTGCCGGGCGCACGCGGGCCATCCTGAAATATCTGGACGCCGAAGTGGGGCCGCAGCAGCCGGGGCAGCCGCGCCGTGTGCTCGATATCGGCGGCGGCGCAGGCAACATGGCGCATCATCTGGCGCATTACGGGCAGGTGATCGGAATTGATTATCATCCGCGCCCGCTGCCGGTGGCCGCGATGCGCGGGCTGACCGTCTGCCAAGGCGGGGGCAATGCGCTGCCCTTCCCCGACAACAGCTTTGACTTGGCGGCGCTGCTCGACACAGTGGAACATATCCCCGACGAGTTTGGCGTCTTTCAGGAATGCCGCCGCGTGCTCAAGCCGGGCGGCAAGCTGGTTGTGACCGTGCCGGCGTTTATGTGGCTGTGGAGCTATAACGACGAGATCAACGCCCACCAGCGGCGCTATACGGCGCCGGAGCTGCAGCAGAAGCTGGAGATCAGCGGGCTGCGTGTGCGGCGCATCAGCTATAACAACTTCTTTCTTTTCCCGTTGGTGGCCGGGCTGCGGCTGCTGCGCCCCCATCAGCCGCAGTTAGCCAGCCCGCATGAGGGCGACAGCGAATCTGAAGCTGCCTATCAGGTGGAGATGGAGGCGATCCCAGAGCCGGCCAACACGCTGCTGCACGGCGTGGGCTGGCTGGAGGCGGAGTTGGTGGCGCGCATGTCGCTGCCCTTTGGCGTCAGTGTCTTGTGTGTGGCGGAGAAACCAAGCAATGGAACCGAAAAGCACTAAGGTAGTCCCGCTCGATACGTTGGTGGAGCAGATCCGCGCCGCTTGTATTCAGGCGGCGCTCGACGGCTATGAGATGGCGGCGGCGGATGGGCTGTGCGCCGAAGGGGCCTGGGAATGTGCCGTGGACGCGATGCGCCACGCCGACCTGGCCGCGCTCGTTCAAGGGGCTGCCGACCAGACCTCCAGCCGGTGACCTTCGGGGTCGCGCAGATAGAAGACGCGCGCGCCCCAGGCATGGTCTTTGAGTTTGCCCACGGCGATGCCCGCGGCGTGGAGCGTCTGCCAGGCAGCGTCGGCATCGTCGACCTGGAGCGTGAGGGTGATGCCCGCGCCGCCGCTGCTGCGGATCGTGGCGCGGCGTTCGTCGGCGATGCTGAGCCGTGCGCCAGGCGTCAACTCGAACTCGACAAACCAGTCCGAGGCAAAGGTGACGGGCAGGCGCAGCCGGTCGCGATAGAAGGCGACGGTCGCCTGCCAGTCACGGCAGTAAAGGATCGTGTTGGCCGTCTTGGGCTGGAGTAAAGGCATCAAGAGAGTTCCCCGCAAAGATCGCAAAGTTCAGCGGGTGTAATGATACCAGTCGTCACGTGAATACGCGAGTTCAGGCAGACAAGGGGCGTATATGAAGCTGAAATGTTTGAGTTGTGAAGCGTTGGCGCGGATGGTCTATCTATGTGCGGCGCAGTCGCCCCACCTGGTCGACGTGTCGATGTTCAAGCTGGGGCTGCACAACCGGCCCGGCGACCTGCGCGGCCATCTGCAAGAGGCAGTAGACGCCGTGCCCGCGGGCGAATATGATGCCATTGTGCTGGGCTATGGTGTGTGCGGCCAGGCGACTGTGGGGCTGGCGGCGCGCCATACGCCGCTGGTGATCCCGCGCGCCCATGACTGTATCACGCTCTATCTGGGCAACCGGCAGCGTTATCAGATGCAGTTTGAGGATGAACCTGGCACCTATTGGTATACGGTCGATTATCTGGAACGGCATAGGCCAGGCGATGCGCTGGGCGCGACCGCGCTCAGCACCGACACGAGCGCACAATATGAGGAGTTTGTGCGCAAGTATGGTCAAGACAATGCCGACTATTTGATGGAGACGATGGGCGCGTGGCAGAGCCACTATGCACGCGCCGCCATGATCGATACAGGCGTGGGTGATAGCGCGGCAGCCGCGGCCCATGCCGAGCGCGTGGCCGGCCAGCGCGGCTGGCGTTTTGAAAAGCTGGTGGGCGATCTTGTCTTGATCCGCAAGCTGCTGCGCGGTGAATGGGACGAGGATTTTCTGCGCGTGCCGCCGGGGGAATCGATCGGCATGAGCTACGACGCCAACATTGTCGAATGTGCGGCGCATCGGGCGGCCTAGCTCTGCCCGGAGTCTCGCCTCGGTCTGGCCCGCGCGGGCGATCCGGCGCACCCGCGCCGCTTCCCCTGCTGGAAAGGAGGGGCCAATGAACTCGCGTGAACGCGTCCTCTGCGCCCTGGCCCTGGGGCAGCCCGACCGCGTGCCCTTTGTCGAAGGCGAAGTCAGCGATGTGATCGCGGCC
>QEUY01000330.1 GCA_003577365.1 Chloroflexota bacterium
GCTGGCAGGGGTGGCGTCGCTGATCGTCGTCCGGCTCAACCGGCAGGCGCTCAACGTCGCCGAGACCTTTCCCGAAGTGCTGCGTCTGCCGCTGGTCGGTTGGCTGCTGCGCTGATGGATGTCTATGCCAATCACGCCTATGCCAATCACGCCTATGCCAATCACGCCTATGCTCATGTGTTGTCGCCGTGCCGTCCGGTTGACGGTCGCTCGAGTTTTTGTCCTGTCTGCTGACTGAGTAAGCTGAATGACTATGCTGGAAACAACGCTCTCTGCAACATTCTCCCCCAGCGCCAATTTGAAGGGGCAGGCCGCCGGCGCAAACTGGCTGTTTCTGCTTCCCTCGCTCCCGCTCGAACGGGCCATTTGTCTGGGCATGCCCGCGCGCACCACGTTGACCACGCTGGCGGCGCTCTGCCAAGAGGTGGTCGTCTTGGACAACTCGCCGCAACAGATGTTGGCAGACCCTTGGCAGGCCGAGTTAGAGAACGTCGATTGGGGCGCGCTCAACCGCCAGACGCTGCTCCAGTGGCCCGACGATGCCGTCGACCTGGTGCTGGTCGACCGGCAGCACACCGAGCAGTATCGCCGCCAAGCTTGGCTGCAAGGGCAGGTGCGCCGCCTGCTCAAAGCCGGCGGCTGGATCCATTATGAATATCGCGGCCTATTGGACCCACTGCGCGGCATGCACAGCGCGGGCCAAGCGCATTTCTGGTTGACGCCGCTCTCCGGCGAAGCCGCCACGGTGGTGCCGCTGGAGGACCGGGCCACGATGGCCTATTTTACGGCGCACGCGCTTTACAGCCCTTCGTTCAAGCTGCTGCCCTCGCTCAAACAGTGGGCGCGCACGCTGCGCGGCAAAAAGACGGCACAGCCGCCCCAGCACAGCGGCGCTAACGGATCACCCGCCCGCGCCGCAGACAGGGTAGACGAACCGGACGGCGTCCTGGCCCCAGCGACCCCGCCGTATTCCCAGGCCGCGCCGCTGGCGCCCGCCCAGGCGGCGCTGCGCGCCGGCGGCGCGCAGGTACTGAAGACGCTCGACCGGGCAGTCGGCGCGGTCGAGCGTCACGGCCTACACAGCCCCCTGCTGCGCCGCACGGCTGTGCTCTCCGGCCCTAGCACGCGCGCCCTTGTCGAGCACCCCCCGGCCTATCTGCGCCGCGCGGCGGCGGCGGCGGCGGGCATCAATTTGGACCACTATGGCTGGGGCCTGGTCGCGCCGGCGGACTATAGCTCGCGCAAGCTGCTCTTCTTTTTGTTTGAGCGCAGCCGGCCCGGCCAGGCACAGACGCTGCGCTATATCGTCAAAATGGTGCGCAACCCCGGTTTCAATGCACGCCTGGAGAATGAACAGCGCGCGCTGACCCTGCTGCATACGGCGCGCCTGGCGGACCACGACGCCATCCCGCGCGTCGTCTTTTCCGGCTATCACGCCGGTCGGGTGCTGGTAGGGGAAAGCGCCATCGAAGGCGTGCCTTTCCGCAGCCGCTCACAGGGCCGTGCCGATTGTCCCTATCTGCAGCGCGCCGTTGGCTGGCTGACCGATTTGGCGGATGCAACGGCCACTTGGCAGACCTCCAACCGCCAAGCCGCCGCCGTGCTGCATGGGCTGCTCGACCAGTTTAGCCAGTTCTACCGTCTGGCCCCCGAGCATCGCGCCTTTCTGGCCGAGCAGATCGAGCAGATCGCCGCCAGCGTCGGCCCGCTCCCCGCGGTCTTTCAACATGGCGATCCGGGGCTGTGGAACCTGTTGATCACCCCCGCTGGTCGCGTGGCCTTTCTCGATTGGGAGGCCGCCGAGACGGCGGGGATGCCGCTTTGGGATTTCTTTCACCTGATCCGCTCCTACAGCGTGCATGCCGCGCGTATGCAGGGGGTGCAGGATTCGCTCCAGGCGGTGCAGCAGCAGCTTTTGGCCGACACGCCGCTGCGCCAGTTCGCGGTCGACGCCATCCGCCGCTACGGCGAGCGCATTCAACTGCCGGCCCAGTTGGTATCCCCCTTGTTCTATACTTGCTGGATGCACCGGGCCATCAAAGAGGCTTCCCGTCTGCCGGCGGCTCAGATCGAACAGGGGCACTATGTCAGCCTGCTGCGGCTATGTATTGACCAGCGCCATGTCGTTGCACCGGCCTTGCAACTCGCCCGCTGATCTTTTTTGCGGCGCACTTGGCGGAGTGGATACGCCCCGCCAAGTTATTCTTACGCAAACCACCAGAAATTGAGAGCGCCTCTATGTTTGTCGATGCACGGTCTATCCCGAATAACGAGACCTTGGACACTGATATCTGTATCGTCGGCGCCGGCGCGGCGGGCATCGCCTTGGCCCATGAGTTTGCCGGCCAGACGATGCGCGTGATGCTCCTGGAGGCGGGTGATTTCGAGTATGCACAGGAGACGCAGGATCTCAATGCCGGGGAAAATATCGGTCTGCCCTATTTCCCGCTGGCGGTATCTCGGCTCCGTTACTTTGGTGGCACAACCAATCACTGGGGGGGAACCTGCCGCCCATTTGACGAGCTTGACTTCGAAGCGCGCCCTTGGGTCCCCCACAGTGGCTGGCCCTTCTCAAAATCAGAACTGGACCCCTATTATGTGCGCGCCGAGGTGCTGTGTCGCCTGAGTTCGCATGAGTGGAGCACCGACTATTGGCTGGCACAGGATCGATTTGACCCGCTGCCGCTGTCGGATGAGCGTCTGATCACACGCGTGGCGCAAATTGTAAAGACCAGCAACCGCCGCTTCGCCCAGAGCTATCGCGATGAGCTCGACCGCGCCGCCAACATTACGGTCTATCTGAACGCTAACCTCACCAGCCTGGAGACGGATGAGGCGACCGGCAGTGTCACTCAAGCGCATGTCGCCACTTTGTCGGGCAATACATTTGTGGCGCAAGCGAAGCTGTTTATCCTGGCGGCGGGCGCGGTGGAGAACGCGCGCCTGCTCTTGCTCTCCAATCAGCGCCAACCGGCCGGCTTGGGCAACCAGCATGATCTGGTCGGGCGCTATTTTATGGAGCACCCGCGCTTGGTGGGGGGGATCTGGCTGCCCACGGACAGCCGGTTAGCGATGGGTTTGTATGGGCTTCACCACGCAGGCAGCACGCCTGTCAAAGCCTATATTGCGCTTACCGCCGAGACACTGCGCCGTGAAGAAATGGTCGATGTGCAAATTGACCTTGACCCGATTTATGCGCAAGCCTATGTCGAGGCGAGCAACTCGGAAGAGGTCGCCAGGCTGAAGACGCTGTTAAAAGGGCTGCGCGCGGGCAGAATGCCCGATGACTTCCAGAATCACCTGACCTATGTGCTTTCCGACTTGATGACTTGGCACGATCATGCGGTTGCCATGGCCCCGCTTCCCCTGCCCAAGCCGGAGGTGATCAGCCGCTTTCTCCAAGCCGATGCTGCCGAGCGCATTGAGCTGATCGGGGACGTCTTTGGCGATGTTACGCTGGCTGCCTACGCCGAACTCTCTGGGGTGATCCCGGTCGAGTATGTCGAAGTAAGCACACGCGTCGAGCAGGTTCCCAACCCCGACAGCCGTGTGACATTGAGCCAGGAGCGGGACGCGCTCGGCCTGAATCGCGCGCAGCTAGACTGGCAACTGACGTCGCTAGAGAGACAGAGCATGGTACGGGCGTTGGAGATCTTCGGCGCGGAACTGGGCCGCACCGGTCTGGGGCGCTTACAGGTCAAGGTCGACAGAGACGACGCCAGTTGGCCCGAAGACTTGCGCGGCGGCTGGCATCACATCGGCACCACACGCATGCATGAAGACCCCCGCCAGGGTGTCGTGGACCGTAACTGCCAGGTGCACGGCCTTTCGAATCTCTTTGTGGCGGGAAGCTCTGTCTTCCCGACTTCAGGCTCGGGTACACCTACCATGACGCTGGTCAGCTTGGCGCTTCGGCTGGCCGACCATATCAAAGCGAGGCTCAGATGATGACGGCAATTTGTATGGACCGCCGCCGGTTTCTTCAACTCAGCGCGGGGCTGGTCGCCTTGCTGACGATCCCGCCCGCCGCGCGTCTGGCCGGCGGGCATGCCTTGCCAGAACTCTCTGCCCCAGATTGGCAGCACCTGTTCAGCCGGCCTGAAAGCGCCCGTGCGATTGGTCAGGTCTATTTGCAGGCGCATGCTCAAGAGGCGGATGCTGCCTGGTTATTGCAGCAGATCGCCCAGGATATGGCCGGTGGCGATGCGGGTTTCGGCTATGCCAGGATCGATGACCTGAAGGCCCTCCTTCGAGGACAAATCCAGCAGGATTTTGCGGATGAGAAGGTCGTAAAGCTCAACGGCTGGATCCTGGCCAGAACCGAAGCGCGGCTCTGTGCGCTGGCTGCTCTGGCGAGGACAGCGCATACCGGTGTGTGAGTCCGGCTGTGGGTACAGGCGCGCATATCCCAAGCGTGGGGGCCGTTACCGATGCAGCAGTTCATGGTGAGATCAGGTGAGATCAGATAATGCTAGACAATCTTGACGCCGATTCTGGTGTGGTCATCAAGCCTATCCTCTCTTGGCCGCGGCTTTGGCTGGCCGCGCTCATCCGCCCGGCGCCGTCTGTCTACCAAGAGATCGGAAACAACGCACAGATCACCCCCCAAACAGCCTGTATCTGGCTTTTGGGCAGTGGTCTGGTCAGCGGTCTGCTCAGTGCAGCCGGCGGAGTCTTTGCAGGCTCCGGGTCTGCATGGGGGGGCAGTCTGGCGCTTGCGGCTTTGATCTTTGCCCTCGCCCAGGTGTGCGCCTGCCTGCTCCTCGCCGTATGTGTGCATGGGGTTGTCCATCTTTTGGGTGGGAGACTTTTGGGTGGGAGAGGCGTCTTTCAAAAACTGATCAAGGTCTTCGCTGCCATCAATGTGCCGTTAGCCCTTCTTGCCGGCGTTCTGGCCCCGGCACAACGTGTCGATCTCTTGCAGTGGGGTCTCTATCTGTACTGGCTCTATCTGTATGGTATGGCGACTGTGGCGATGTATCGTGTCTCCTGGGTTAAGGCAGCCGGTTCCATATTTATCGCGTTGCTGATCTTGGCCGTCGTTGTACTTGGCTTCGGAGGCTTGCTGATGCTCTGAGATGGTCGCCGGCTCCGCGCCAGCCTGACTAGAGTCCCCACCAGGGCCGAAAGAATTGCGGTGTGCGGGGCGGAAAGGAATCTAAGGATGTTGGACCATACCTATCGGGTCGAGCGCGACAAGTGGGATGCGCTCGCAGCTCACAAGGAGTTGTCGGATAGCAAACTGACTGTCAAGGGGGATTTCCACGATTACGCCGCGCACGCCGCCACGATGACCGGTGTCAACGAGTTCTTGGGTGATTTGGCGGGACGGCAGGTGCTTGAGCTTGGCTGCGGGCTTGGCGAGATCTCGGTGCTCTTGGCGAAGAGCGGCGCCTGTGTGACGGCCTTCGACCTGTCGCCCGCCAGCGTGGCCTTTGCCAAGCGCCGCGCCGAACTCAACCAGGTGGCCGAGCGGGTGCATCTGGCTGCCGCCGCCGGCGAGGCCATGCCCTTCGCCGACCACAGCTTTGACCTGATCTTTGGCAAGGCGATTCTGCATCACTTGGATGCAGGGCTGGGCGCACCGGAACTCTACCGGGTGCTTAAGCCAGGCGGCAGGGCCGCTTTTGTCGAACCGATGGGGATGAATCCGTTCTTGCGCTTTGCGCGCGCCTATCTTCCCTATCCTAACAAGAATCCACGTGGGGCCGACCGCCCCCTGCACTACGAGGACATTCGATTGTGGGGATGCCAGTTTCAGGAGTTTCACCAGCGCGAGATCCAGTTGTTGAGCATGTTGGAGCGCGGTCTCGGTTTCAAGCGGCGACTCAAGGGGCTGCGGCGTCTGGACGACCTCCTCTTGCGCCGTGTGCCCTATCTGCGCCGCTACTGCCGCTACGTCGTGCTCACCCTGCGCAAATGAGCGAGGATCACATGGATCATGGGCCGATAAATGGCCGGTTAGGCGGTGGCGCGTGAGCAAGACGAACGGCTCCCATGCCACAGCCGATTTTGACCTGCACGGCATCGCCGGCATCCGGCTGGTGGACGCCACATCCGCCGACGTGGCCGCGGTGGCGCGCCAGTTGGGGCCGCTGCGCAGCGAATTGGCGCGCGAGCCGGACCTGGTCATCCGCTTTATCGACCGGCTGCCGCTGCCGTCGCCCATCCGCTACATCGGCGTCGACGACGCCGGGTTTGCCGGCGATGCCTTCTTGGTGCTGCGCAGCAAACACAAGGCCCAGGCGCGGGTGCAGATCCCACTGGCGCAGGTGGGGGTGCAGCCGGCGGAGATCGTCTGCGAGCATGGGCTGCCCGCCGTCCCGCTGCTGATCGCCATGATCAACCTGGTCGCCCTGAGCAAGGGCGTGCTGCCGATGCACGCCGCCGCCTTCAGTTATCAGGGCCAGGGCATCCTGACCACCGGTTGGTCGAAGGGGGGCAAGACCGAGACGCTGTTGGCGTTTATGGCG